>JAAZCL010000265.1 GCA_012513315.1 Bacteroidales bacterium
GAAAGCGGACCAGACAAACAATATGGTTATCTTGCAACACGTGAGTATTATGACAATTTCGATCTATCTGTAGAGTTTAAACAAGAAGCAGATGGCAACTCGGGTGTATTTATCCGTTCGTTTGTTGAGCCAGGTGCTATCGTTAACGGATGGCAGGTTGAGGTTGCTCCTAAAGGACACGACACTGGTGGCATCTACGAATCGTACGGTAGGGGATGGCTAGTGCAGATTGAGGATGAGAAAGAAGAAATTTTAAAAGAAGGTGAGTGGAACACTTTGCGCATTTTAGTTGAAAACGACAATGTGAAGACTTACTTAAATGGAGAAGAGATGGTTGACCTTACCGACGAATTAATTGGTAAAGCTCAGGGACGTATTGCACTTCAAATTCATGATGGTGGCGGTATTAAAGTTCTTTGGAGAAATCTGAAACTTCAGACATTATAAATTTAAGAATAATAGAATCATTTGAAGAGGGGGAGAGCAAAATAAGTTCTTCCCCTTTTTTATGTTTTTTGGCACTGTTATTGTACATATAAAGAATTGATAGGATAGGAGCATTATATGTGTAGTTTTATAGAAAAAACGCCCTATCTTTGTATGATTAACTCACTTAAAGCAAAGAATGGCAGAAAAAAGCAAGTTATTACAGAATATTATTGAAGGTATTCAAGAGAAAAAAGGGAAAAATATTAACACTATAAGTTTAAAGGGAGTCACTGGCGCAATATGTGATTATTTTGTTATATGTGAAGGTAATACTCCCACACAGGTATCGGCACTGGCTGAATCTATAGAAAAAATAGTAAAGGAAAACACCCTCGAAAGCCCTTTAAGAGTACAAGGCAAACAACAATCGGAGTGGATTGGAATAGATTATGGCGATATAATTGTACATATATTCATACCTGAACTGAGAAGTTTTTATAATTTAGAACATTTATGGGAAGATGCAATTTCGGAGCGCATTCCTACAATAGATTAAAACTTATTTCGTAAGAAATTGTTACTTATACTTCGGGAACAACTTTTGTAAGAAAATTAAACAGATGAGCAGTATTAATAAAGATAATAAAAAAGGTAAGCAACCTACAATGCGTCCAAAATTAGGAGGAAATGCAAACCCTAAACGTCCTTTCAACCCGTATTGGGTATATGCCATTGTATTGGCTATATTAATGGGGATGTGGTTCTTTGGACAAGACAACACGGTGAAGGAAATTACATGGTCGGAGTTTCAGGAGTATGTTAAAGACAACCGTGTAAAAAGCATTGTAATATACACTAACAAGGTAAGTGCAGAAGCAGTTATAAGAGATGAATCTGTTGAACATATATTTGGAAACTCTTTGCGTGCTGGCAGAACTCCGGTAATTTTGGTAAAAGGACCCTCACCAGATGCTATTTCTGAGTATATCGATTTGGTAAAGAGTGAGGAGAATTATGATATTGAAGTTAGATTTGATACCACCTCCGAAGTATGGGGAGTATTAATTACATTTCTCCCATTTCTGCTACTAATAGTATTCTGGATATGGATGATGCGCAGAATGCAAGGAGGTGGTGCCGGCGGAGGAGGCGGTGGTGTGTTTAATGTAGGTAAATCTAAGGCTCAACTATTCGACAAAGATTCGAGCCAGAAGGTTACATTTAGAGATGTGGCTGGTTTATCTGAGGCCAAAGAAGAGGTTCAGGAAATTGTAGAATTCCTTAAAAGCCCCAATTTATATACAAACCTAGGAGGAAAGATTCCAAAGGGTGCACTTCTTGTAGGGCCTCCTGGAACAGGAAAAACATTGCTAGCCAAGGCAGTAGCAGGTGAGGCAAATGTGCCATTTTTCTCAATCTCCGGCTCAGACTTCGTAGAGATGTTTGTTGGTGTTGGAGCTTCACGTGTGCGAGATCTTTTCCGTCAGGCAAAAGAGAAATCTCCATGTATTGTATTTATTGATGAGATTGATGCTGTTGGTAGGGCGAGAGGAAAGAATACCAATTTTGGATCGAACGATGAGCGTGAGAATACACTAAATCAACTTCTAACCGAAATGGATGGATTTGGATCTAACAGTGGTGTAATAATTCTTGCAGCAACAAACCGTGCTGATGTACTTGATAAGGCTCTACTACGTGCAGGTAGGTTTGACAGGCAGATATATGTTGAGCTTCCCGATTTAAATGATAGAAGAGAAATATTTAAAGTACACTTACGCCCAATTAAGATAGATGATTCTATAGATGTAGATTTTCTTGCACGCCAAACACCCGGCTTCTCTGGTGCTGATATCGCTAACGTTTGTAACGAAGCTGCTCTGATTGCCGCACGTAATAAGAAATCGTTTGTACAAAGAGACGACTTCATGAGTGCAGTAGACCGAATAGTGGGTGGTTTGGAAAAGAAGAACAAGATAATTACTCAGGATGAGAAGAAATCTATTGCAATTCATGAGGCCGGCCATGCTACACTTAGCTGGTTTCTTGAACATGCCAATCCTCTTGTGAAGGTAACAATTGTGCCTAGAGGAAAGGCACTTGGTGCTGCATGGTATTTACCCGAAGAGAGGCAAATAACAACTAAAGAGCAGATGCTTGATGAGATGTGTGCTCTTTTGGGAGGACGTGCAGCTGAAGAAGTGTTTATTGGTGAGATATCGTCTGGTGCAATGAACGACCTTGAGAGGGTAACTAAGCAGGCCTACGCCATGATTACCTATATGGGCATGAGTGATAAATTGCCTAATTTGAGCTACTACGATTCGACAGGGCAAGAGTATCAATTCTCTAAACCATATAGTGATGATACTGCAAAGCTTATTGATAACGAAGTAAAGAGTATGATTGCCAACCAGTATGAGAGAGCAAAACAGATTCTAACCGAGAAGAAATCTGGACATAATGAACTTGCTAAGATACTTCTGGAAAAAGAAATCATATTTGCACATGACTTGGAGGATATATTTGGAAAGCGCCCTTGGATTTCACGTTCAGAAGAGATTTTTGAGCAGAAAGAAGAGAATAATAAAAATGAAATTGAAGAACTCAAACCCGTAGGTTCAAAAGAAAACGTTTTTATCCACACCAAGGATAAAGTTGAAAATAAATCTGAAGAAACGGATGAGATAAATAAAGAAAAAGAGTGATAGACATTTTTAATATCCCTTATGTCATATAGCTTACGGACTGAGTTTCAATGCTCAGTCCGTTTTTTTATTATATCCTTTTAAGGTGTA
>JAAZCL010000266.1 GCA_012513315.1 Bacteroidales bacterium
CTCTATGACACGTGTTTATGAAGTGTGGGATGACCAACCTGCCCCCAATAGGGGCAAAGACTACAGTCGTATTCAATCGAGAGGCTATCCTGCAGATTCTGATTGGGAGGCACATTCTTACCCCATTGGAAACGGATACATGGGAGCCAATATTTTTGGAAGAACAGATGTTGAGCGAATACAAGTTACCGAGAAGACATTAACTAACGGTGCTCCTTATGGAACTGGAGGAATGACGAATTTTGCCGAGATCTTTTTAGAATTCAACCATTATACGGTTAATAATTACAAGCGATCACTTAACCTAAATGAGGGTATTTCTTATGTGAGTTATGAGCATGAGGGTGTAATGTATTCAAGGGAGTATCTTGCAAATTATCCCAACAATGTTATTGCAATAAAGGTTAGTGCAAGCGAAAAGGAAAAATTGTCCTTTACGGTAAGTGCAGTTGTGCCCTATTTAAGAAGTGAAAATGATTTGTTAACCAAGTATGGCAATGTCAAGGCTCAGGATAATTTAATAACTCTCTCAGGTAGCGTTCCGTCATTTAATATTAACTACGAAGGGCAAATTAAAATAATTAATGAAGGTGGAAAACTTATAGCAAATAATGAAAATGGTTCAAATGAAATCAGAGTTATTAATGCTAATTCAGCGATCATTTTAATTGCCACAGGAACCAATTATAAATTAAGTGATCACATATTCTTAATGGATAGCATCAATCTAAAGTTAGATCCAGATGTGTTTCCTCATCAAGAGGTGACGAAAACAATAAAGAATGCAAGTAATATTGGGTATGAAAAGTTGAAAGATTCGCATCTAAAAGATTACCAAAAATTATTTTCCCGGGTGAGTTTAAATTTATCCTCTACTGTTGATCCAATTCCTACTAAAATGATAGTAGAAAACTATAAACAAGATCAATCTAATACTTATTTAGAAGAATTAATGTTCCATTTTGGGAGATATTTACTTATTGCAAGCTCAAGAGAAGAGACACTTCCATCTGGATTACAGGGGGTTTGGAGCCAATATCATGTTACTCCCTGGTCGGGAGGTTATTGGCACAATATTAATATTCAAATGAATTACTGGGGGGCATTTAATACGAATTTGCCCGAAACCTTTATAGCTTACGAGAAGTATTTTAAAGCATATTTACCCAAAGCATATTCGAATGGTACTGAATATGTAGAGAAGTGGCACCCTCATGCTCTTGATAATAATCACATGGGAAATGGTTGGTGTATTGGTACAGGCTCTAATGCCTATTCTATTGGAAGTCCAGGCGGTCATTCCGGACCTGGAACAGGAGGTTTTACAACAAAGCTTTTTTGGGATAGATTTGAATTTACGCAAGACACAACGTTTCTTAAAGAAACGGCATATCCGGCGCTATTAGGTATGAGCACTTTTTTATCTAAGACTTTAGAGCCTTCTAAGGATGGGATATTGTTAGTGGATCGTTCTGCATCTCCAGAGCAAAGGCATAACGGAGAGCATTACATGACAAAAGGGACAACTTTTGACCAAGGGTTTGTTTGGGAGACATATAACGACCTGTTAAAGAGTGCTAAGATATTGGGTGCCAACGATGCCTTTTTGGAAACAGTTAAGAATCAAATCAATAAATTAGATCCTATACTGATAGGCGAATCAGGACAGATAAAGGAATATCGGGAAGAAAAGAAATATAGTGATATTGGAGATCCGAAACATCGACACATTTCACATCTATGCCCAATATATCCAGGTACTTTGATCAATTCTAATAACCCAGCGTGGGTAGAGGCGGTTAGTACTGTTCTTGATTTTAGAGGAAACGAAACTACAGGTTGGGCAATGGCGCATCGAATGAATGTTCGTGCCAGAACTAAAGAGGCGGAAAAAGCACATGAAGTTTATTCTAAATTTTTAAAAGAGCGAACCCTTCCTAATTTATGGACAGTTCATCCTCCATTTCAAATAGATGGTAATTTAGGCACTATGGCAGGTGTTGCCGAAATGTTGCTGCAAAGTCATGAGGGTTTTATTGAACTTCTGCCGGCTCTCCCAAAAGCTTGGAATACAGGCTCCTTTGAGGGTCTGGTGGCTCGAGGCAATTTTGAATTATCATTAAATTGGAAAGATAGTAATATTTCGTCTCTTAGGGTCGTATCAAAAAGTGGAGGAAAATGTTCTATAAAACTTAGCAATACTAAAGGCATTAAAATAATAGATGCGGAAGGTAAGGTTATGCCTTATACCCTGAAAAGAGATTATATTGTTGAATTTAATACCACTCAATCAGGCGAATATAATGTTGCATTTTTATA
>JAAZCL010000267.1 GCA_012513315.1 Bacteroidales bacterium
AATCAATACCGTTGTTGTATTGCCAACCTCCAAAACCATATTGCCCTGTAATCAGTGTCCTTGTTTCTTCATCAAACGATCCGTTTTCCCAAATTGACGGATTAAACAATTCCTTTGTAAGCGGGAACGAGGTAGCGTAAACTGTAAAGATAATCTTGATACTTGTTCCACTAGAAGAGGTGTAGGTGGCGGTAACCGTTGCCTCACCGTCTTTCAAAGCACTCATTCTCCCATTTTTATCTATGGCGACGATCGATTGATCGGATATTTCAAATCGGATATCATTGGTAACTGGGCGCGAAGTTCCATTAGGATAAGATGCTTCCACGATGAGGTATCTGCTGTCGCCCGTTATTAACTGAACCTGCTCTTCTATTTCTAAAATAGAGATGCTCTCCGGTTCTTCTTGAACACTGGTGCTTCCGTCGGCATATTGGTTATACCAATGGTAGGTGGACCATGGACACGCTTCAGGATCGTTCAAAAACGTGTATTGCCCCGGGGTCCCTTCAATGTTTTTAAAGGCTGCAAGCCAATGGCATTCTGTAAATATGAGCCAACTTACATTGCCGGTCATGTCTGCGATGTATTTGAAGTTTGCACCAAAACCAGCTCCTCCAACATCGCCGGTAAAACTTTTACCCCATGAAGAGTCGTATTTCTTAGGAGCCCAATCCATTTCGGTCACCATAATTGGTGCAAAATCAGCCACAGGCTTAACTTGAGCGTCCCATCCACGTTGAAAACTTTGATAACCTCCGCCCATTGTACCTCCTAATTCCGGACTTGCCTCCTCTGTATCACTGCCGTACCATCCGGGATATGCATGTACTGCATATCCAATGTTTTCACCCTCAACAGGATTGTTTGCAAATCCGCTAAAAGAGGATTGATATGCCAATCCGGGAACCCAAATAATATTGTCGGCATTTGCTCTTATCTTGTCAACGATATTTTGACAAAAGATTTTCATCTGATCAAAGTGTCCTTGTCCGCTACTTGCATAAGTGCCGTCAGGTCCTAATATGTTTATTGGTTCATTAGCCAATTCAAACATTATATCAGAGTTGTTTCTGACTTTCGGATGTTTTGAAACAATATTCCACACCAGCTGGAGAAAATGATTGTAATCATCCCCGGCAGCAATCTTTTCAGGACTCACTCCTGGAGGACGAAATACAACATACACACCCTTGCTTATAGCATACTCAGCCATAGGAAGAAAGACCTCGTCTAAATATTTTTCAAAACGAGCTTGTGAAAAAATCTCATGCCCTTCATATCGAACAGCATTTTTATTAGGATCATCACTCCAATAGGGATCCATATGCATTCTGACAAAATTCATTTTCCATCCGGCAGCCATGATTCCATCTATAATACTCTTGTTATATCTGAGACATCCTGCAACATCATAGTTATTCCATTTGCTGCCTTTTTCATTGAACCAAGGACTATAAGTTTGAGCAAAACCATGCAGATTTATAATTTCTCCCTTTTCATTTTTTAAATATCTACCTGCAACGTGAAGCTTTGGAAGTTTCGGTTTTGCTGTGTCAATAGCGGGGGGCTCTGATACATCTTCATCTTTACCGGAATCAGGTATATCCTGAATGTCGGGTATAGGGGTATCGGAACAGGACATTAGCAAAAAGCTTATAATAAAATAAAAGGATAAAAAACACTTCATCTAAACCAATTAACACATTGATAATCTTTCGCTTAACAGCAATATTGAGAAATTCGAAAAAGTAAGGAAAGAGGCAGGATATTTAATCTCTGACCTCTTTCCTATAAAAACACGACTACTAATTTTCTGACAATCCTTTAGCAAAACCGGCATAAGTATGTTTGCGAGTTTTGAATTTTTCTGTCCATAATCCAACAGGCTCGCCACCTCTCCAAGAAGAATCAGCAGGGCTATCAGTAGGACACCAATGTGTAATACCTGCTTGTTGGTTTGCTGGAATAATTTCTAGATATTTCTGAACAATAAACTTATAGTAATCACTCATTGCTTGAAGCTGTTCATCGGTAGCATCAACAGTAAGTACTTTATCACCATTCTCGTCTACCAGTCCCATATCAAGTTCAGTCACAACTACCAGTTTACCTGTAGCAGCCATCAATTCGAACATTTTAACCACATGAGCTTCTTTGCTTGCCTGAATATCAGGGTTCATATAGTATGAGACATGCATTTGAGTTCCAATACCATCAATTACTGTCACTCCATCATCCTCCCAATGTTCAATCCATTTAATTAAGCTCTTAAGTTTTTGATTATCATCCCAGTCAGACTCTAAGTTGAAGTCGTTAACAAACAATTTAATATCACTAGGACCATATTCACGAGCAAATTTAACTGCAAGGCGTACATACTCATCACCTAGGTAATCTCCCCAGTAAAAATCGTTTGCCAATTCAGTTTCACTTGCATGCTCAGCTGATCTTAGGTCGTACTTTCCGTCTCCATCTTTGTCTTCACCAATAAGGGCTTCATTAACAACATCCCAAGCTTTAACGTAGCCATCAGTTGCTTACATTACTCCAGCAATCCATGTTTCCATGGCATAAGTCAGAGTATCTGCTTTTTCTTCAGGAGTTAAAGGAATTTTATTACCACTTTCTACAGTCTCCCAAACGATGTTCGCAAAGTAGTAAGTAACCTGCTCTGTACTCACATTGAGGTTGAAAGCGATACTCTTCATACCATCCCCATCAGCAGGAATGGAGCTCGTGGCTTCATAATGTTTCCACTCAGTGGTGAATTGAGGATTCTGAGGAAGCATGATATAATGCATGTAACCGCCCGGTTCTCCATGACATTGTGTCTCAGAAGCGGCTGCAGCAGAAGCTTTGTACCAGAAAGAAATTCTGTACTCCTCGCCAGCTTCCCATGCCTTGTCGGGTGTGTAGATAAAGAACTGCGTGTCATGGGTATTTGCAGGATCTGCAATGGAAGTGATCTTAATCGCATTCGTTCCATCAGGACCCTCACCTTCTAGGATGGCACCGGGAACGTCAGCCTTACCAAACTCGCGAACAACGAAGTTGTCCATTGATCCGCCTGTTAGCATCTGACTATTTTCAAGTTGGTTTACGTAAAAAGAAACAGAAGGAGCTTCAGAGTGACTAACGCTTACCCACTGAACTTCAACTTGCCCATCAAAGGTTCCTGGTTGAAATACAACAAATGATGACTCAGTAGTAATGGTATTGAAAGTAACAAATTGTTCTTCCCATTCAGTGCTAACAGAAATTTGTTTTTCAGTTGTAGCACCCCAATTACCCATCTGTACGTTAAAGGCGCCTTCTTTAGAAGCTCTAATCATAGCAGTTACTTTGTATTCCTTGCTAGGATCAGTAGATACACCATCTACTACAAAATACTGATACCATTCACCAGGGAAGTTGCTGACAAGAACTCCATCGATAATATCAGGCTCGTAGCCCATCACATAGAATGGGAAAGAGTTCATTGTTGAAAAATCAGTAGTTTTGTCAATAACATCAAGCTTTGCATCAGGATCTACTTCTATCTCTTTATCAGCAATTATCTTTTCAAGATACTTCTTGTTTTGCTGTGCATGCCATAAAAGTGTATGACCATATATCTCAGTTCCTGCATCTTTAGCAGCAGTGACAAACTGAACGACTGGTCCAAAATTCATTGAACCATCATCCCCTACAACTGAGCCGTATTTCATTGCATTACCTGCAGTAACTCGGTCGAAATTAGAGTTAATAGCACGATAAGTCAATCCTTCATTTATATAATCACTTACAGTTACACCGGCTCCAAGTTTAAAATTGGGGCCTGCTGAATTGCTAATATAGGTTTTTAGAGCATCATAGTCATTTAGATATTCCTTTTGTGCAATTGATTCCGGTTTTTCAACATTAAACAGTTGACTGGTATCATCTACACAAGAAAAGGATAAAGCCAAGAACAGAATGATTGTCCCTATAATATTTATTTTGTGTTTCATATTTCAAAATAATTTAATTTGGTTACATTAATCTTGTAAAGCAGTAGAAAACCACTCTGCTTTCACACCTCTATCTCTAACCACTAAAGTGTCAGTGACAGCAAACTGTATATCACCATAATTGATGGTGTACTCTAAATAAAGGGCATCACGATCTTTATTACCCCAGCTGTTTTTGTCACCTTTTGAAACAAATTTCCCAGTTCCAGTGGCCGTTACACCTGCGGTTTCAGACGTAATAGTACAATTATCTTGATTATCAAAATTCAATAATAGAGTGCTATTACGTGCAAGATCTGCCATGTCTCTCGATTGATGTTCCCAAGCAATTGTGTTTAGTGTTCTAGTAGTAATACTTGTTATCTCTTCATTTTTTTCAATGAATTCAGTATTACGATTAATAGTACCACTTTGTGCACCAGTAATTACATCTTTTCCTCTGCGTAAGAAATTAGCATCATACTTGTTAATATATTTTACCGCATAAAGAATATAATCTTTAGGAGCAACATCCCAGTCATCTGAAACACCCCTTCTAGGGTTATCAACTAATGGAATACCTGAAAGAATACTGACAGCATTATTTACACTTGTCATAACAACAGGTATAACATAATTTGCTTCAAGAGCTAAAGGATCATTGAAGAAAGCATCAGTATATTGAACTGTAACACCCCCTAATATTTTACCTTTTTTAATTACAATTTTATCTGCAGATAGAGAATAGTAATTTGAAGGCATAGGAATAACTTCTCTTCCGTCTTCAAACACTAGATCATTACATAGTGAATTGTCAACTCTTATTCCTATTTCAATATCATTATTGTTCTTATACACACCACCCATAGTAGCCATAATCTGACTCTGATAATTGTTATCAAGGGATGTGTCAAAAATATCTTCTCCGAGCGTTATAGTTCTGATAGGACTTTTATAAGCAAAATATACTGCAGTGTATTCAAAGTCGGGGAATCCCCAATCACTGTTTTCACAAGAAGTGAATACTCCCGTTAATATTGCTATCAGTATTGATATTTGTAGTATCTTTTTCATTTTTGTTATTGTTAATAGTTC
>JAAZCL010000268.1 GCA_012513315.1 Bacteroidales bacterium
AGGCGGAGGCTTCGGTAACTGGCGGCGAGCTTATGATTGGTTATGAGTTTAGCAGTAGATGGAGTGTGAATGGGGAGGTTGAATATGTTTTTAATAGAAACATTACTGATAATTATGCTTTGCCATTTACGCCTTCTACAGTGGTGACAACAGATGTTAAATATTCTGGCAACGGTAGGAAGAGAGGCTTAATATCGAATTATGAAATTAAAATTGAGAATAGGTTGGTGATGGATCAGACTTCGGTTGCACGCAATGAGGTAGCAACTCCTGGTGCAGCACTTTGGAATATCTCGGCATATGCTCATTGGCATGTTGGTGGCAGGATGTTTATTACTTTGTTGCAGGTGGACAATGTTTTTAACACATCGTTTATGAATCATCTGAGTTTTTATAGGAAGCTTAACGCTCCTGAGCCGGGCAGAAATATTCAGTTGATTGTTAAAATTCCGTTTTGATGCTTTGTTTGACGATATGGTTTTATTATTAAAGCTTGATAGTTTTTTTATATGAGCGTGATAATTATATTATTAGATGGTAATAACTTAATTATAGATCGAAATAATTTTATCATAGGATTGTAAATGGGTTAGAGTAAGTAGTTTAGAAATACACTAAAATTATAATATGAAAAAATTGGTTTTAATTTCGACTTTTGTGTTGATAGCTGTGTTTGGATTGGTTTCGTGTGATAACGAAAACTTGGATAATGAGAGACCTGTAGTGAAGATAGTTTCGCCTATGGAAGATGAGTTGGTGAAGCCAGGTAATGATATTCATTTTGAGGTAGAGCTGAGCGATAATGTGGCTTTGGCATCGTATAAAGTAAATATTCATGGTGCTTTTGATGGGCACGAACATGGAGATGGATACACGAGGTATGGTTTTGCAACCACTCGAGCTGCATCTGATTCGGATGAGTTTACTAGGACTTGGCTAGAGAGTGATTTTATAGCTTTGGGTGAGGAGCCAATTGCAGGTAAGAGAAACGCAAGTGTTCACCATCACCATATGGAAATTCCTACTACTATAATTAGAACAATTGACGGGGAGCAAAAAGAAATGCCCCTGAGGGAGGGGCATTATCATTTTATGGTGTATTGTACTGATGAGTCGGGACAAGAATCATTTGCATCTACAGAGATTTATATCTCTTATGATGCAGAGGGTCACGATCATAATCACTGATTGCTCATATAGAATGTGAGTTTGCCTCCATTCATTATATGGTCATGTGTGATAAAGTTTTCTGTATAGGGCTCTCCATTGAGCTCTATTTTCTCGATATACATATTCTCTTCGGATAGGTTGATTGCTTCCATAACAAACGTGTTGCCTTTATCAAGATTGATTGTAGCTTTAGAAAGCTGTGGTGCACCAAATATGTATTGTCCGTCTACCGTATTTAAGGGATAGAAACCCATTGCGGAGAATAGATACCAAGCCGACATCTGTCCGCAATCGTCGTTTCCGATTAGTCCATCTGGTTTATTTTGATAGAAATCTCTGCAAATCTGACGAATTAGTCGTTGCGTGTCATGCGGCCTATCGAGGTGCATATATAAATACGCAATGTGGTGACTAGGCTCGTTGCCATGAGCATATTGACCGATGAGCCCTGTTACGTCGGATAGTTGCCCTGTAGATTCCTTCTCTGTGGTGAATAGGTAGTCGAGTATCTCGCCTGCCTGCTCTTTGCCACCCATATGCTGAATTAGTCCAGGTACATCATGCATAACATGCCATGTGTATTGAAGAGCGTTGCCCTCGGTGTAGTGACCACCAATGTGGGAGTCGGCATGTGCAAGTTGATATGGGTCGAACGGTGTTAACCAATCTCCCTTTGAATCTCGTGGCCTCATGCTCATTGTTTCGCTATCGAAATGGTTTTTATAGAAGTTAGATCTGTTGATGAAGAACTCATAATCATCGGTTTTACCCAACTTCTGTGCCATTAGTGCAGCAGCGTAATCGTCGTATCCAGCCTCGAGAGTGCGTGATACTGACTCAACCTTTGCAATGTCGTAAGGATAATATCCTAGCTCATCGTAGAGCTCCCAGCCTGCATTTTTGTGCTTGCCTTGGGTGAGCGATTTCTTAATTTCGTTATAAGCACGCTCTGTATCGAAGCCGTTGAACCCTTTTAGGTAGGCATCTACAACCATTGGTACGGAGTGATTTCCTACCATGGTGTAGGTTTCTTGTCCCATTAACGCCCATATTGGCAGGTGCCCCTGTTGCTCGCTAAATTCGAGCATGTTGTTTACGAGGTCGTCGATAATTTCGGGACTAAGTATTGTGTACATCGGGAATGCCGCACGGAATGTATCCCACTGTGATAGTGTGGAGTAGTACTTTCCGGTTGGGGATTTTGTGACTTCTCTATTGGGTCCAACATAACTGCCATCTACATCGGCCATGTTGTTTGGTTGTATATAGAGATGATAGAGGGAGGTGTAGAAATTGACTTTATCGTTTTGGCTACCTTCAACTTGTACTCGTGATAGATATTTGTTCCATTCGTTTTTGGCATCGGCATATACTTTGTCAAAATCCCAGTGTGTAACCTCAGCGGCAAGATTGGCCTTTGCTCCCTTTATACTTGTGGTGGACATGGCTACCTTCATATTGAGTACGTTGTCGCCATCCATATCAAAATTGAGTATGTAGCGCGGTGCCTTTTCACGAGGGTCGCGCTTATCGAGAGTTTCCTTAGAAAGTATTGGTTTATCGAACTCTATTACGAAATAGTAGGTGCGGCGTACCCACTCTGTGCGGGTGGTATAGCCGGTTATTGTTCTGTCGCCTTCGAAGTTGACTTCATTGTCGAGAACATGAATAGCTGCGCGATCTTTGCTCCATACTAGTCCGCTTTGAAAATCGGTGAGCACATTTGCTTCTTTTTGGGTATTGTATGTATAGCGATGAAACGCAACATGTGGAGAGGTAGTGACTTCAACCTTAACTTCATTATCGGTTAGCTCAACACCATAATATCCGGGAGTAGCTTTTTCGCTACTTTTATTGAATCTGCTGCTTAAGTCTTCGCGAACATCACCGGAGAAGGGTTGAATTAGAAGATCGCCTAAATCTACAATACCCGTGCCGTTGAGTCTGTTTTGTGAGAACCCGTTAATTCTATCATCGTCGTAGAAATAACCCGAGCAGTAGTCCCATGAGTAATTACCTGTTTCGGGCCCAGGTTGCATAAAACCCAATGGGAATGTAGCACCAGGGAATGTGTGGCCGGTGAAGGCGGTGCCAATGAATGGGTTGACATATTGTGTGTAGTCGCCACCAGCATCAACTTCACTGCTTCCTTTGTTTGTACAGGAAAGCAGTGAGAGTGATACGGCAAGCAGTATAATTGCTTTTTTCATAAATTGTTTTTACTATTTACACTTTTAATTAGTAATTGTATTTTCGATTAGTTGATATACTTATGGTTAGTTGTTTTACTTTTAACTAGTTGTTTGCTTTTTATTAGTTGTAATAAATCAATCATCAATTTTTGCTCTCTTGGTTTCCCAGATGAAGTAAGCGATAAGACCAATGAAAGCGATGAGAGCTGTAACTTGAGCACCTACACCGTCGGGATCGGCCCAAACACCCAAATCGAGCGCATAGCTATTGCCAGTTAAGAATATAATTAATGCTCCGATTACACCAAACAACGCCGCACCGGCAATGAAGCCAGAGGAGATGAGTATTGCACGTTGGTGACGAGCATTTATAAGCTTTTTGTCTTTACCTTTTTTATTGATGAAATGATTTAGAAGACCACCCACGATAAGCGGTGTATTTAGTTGAATTGGAATGAACATGCCAAGTGCGAAAGCAAGAGGAGATATGCCCAGCCAGTTGATTAGAACTGCAATAACAGCACCAATTCCAAGTAGCATCCAGCTAACACCTGAGCCTGCCATAAGAGGCTCTATAATTGCTGCCATGGCATTTGCCTGAGGTGCAACCATTGGATTGGGATGATCGGGAGATGGGACAAATCCATAAGCCTCGTTGAGGATAAAAATAACGGCACCTACAGTTGCTGCTGATACAATTGTTCCGAGGAATTTATATGACTCCTGTTTTGCGGGAGTTGAGCCAATCCAATATCCAATTTTAAGGTCGGTAACAAACCCTCCCGCCATGGATAATGCTGTACATACAACACCACCGATGATGAGTCCGCTTACCATTCCTTGCCAGCCATCGAGACCAATTGCAACGAGTACTACTGATGTGAGAATGAGCGTCATTAGCGTCATTCCTGATACTGGGTTTGACCCCACTATTGCGATTGCATTTGCAGCAACGGTGGTAAAAAGGAATGAAATTATGGTTATGGTTAATAGGGCTACCATGGCTTGCACCCATGTTACTTTAACTCCTATGATTAGGAATATGAATACTGCAATGAGAGTGAGGAATAGGAAAAGCATTACGAACGACATCTTGAGGTCGCGATCGGTACGCTTAACATCTTCCTGCACGCCGTCTGTTTTTATTTTTTTTCCTACTGCCAATTTAAATGCCGTGCCGATTACGCTTGATGATTTGATAATTCCTATTATACCTGCCATGGCAATTGCGCCTATGCCGATGGGACGTACATAGTTGGCAAAGATGAGCTCGGCACTCATTGCTTGAAATGGGTTGATGCCACCACCTACGGATGCTCCTAGTACGCCAATTTCGTTTACCATTGGAACTAAAACCAACCACGAGAGAAGTGAACCCATTACAATAATAACAGCATACCTTAATCCTACCAGATAGCCGAAACTGAAAATAAGTGCACTTACATTGAACTTAAATACCATCTTGAACCTGTCGGCCATCATTGCGCCTGCAGGAATAATTTTGGTGGTTATAACTTCACTCCAGAGGCGGAATGATGAGAAGCAGAAATCGAAAAGTCCTCCAATAAGTCCACTAGTGATAAGTAGTTTCGCCTTATTTCCACCCTTCTCGCCGGTCATTAAAATTTCTGTTGTTGCCGTTGCCTCGGGGAAGGGCAGTTTGCCATGCATATCTTTAACAAAATATTTGCGGAAAGGGATGAGGAATAATATTCCGAGGAAGCCTCCTAGGAGAGATGAGAAGAATATTTGCCAAAAGTCGACCTGGATTTCGGGGTATTTTGCTTGAAGGATGTATAGTCCTGGGATTGTAAATACTGCACCGGCAACTATAACTCCTGAAGATGCGCCGATAGATTGAATGATTACGTTTTGGCCTAGTGCATTTTTTCTTTTGAATGCTGCAGATGCACCTACAGCAATGATTGAGATGGGTATGGCAGCCTCGAATACTTGTCCGATTTTTAATCCAGAATAGGCTGCAGCTGCTGAGAATATAACAGCCATTAACAGTCCCATAAAGATTGAATAACCTGTTACTTCAGTTGCGGGTTTATCTGAGGGGAGAACTGGCTTGTACTCATCACCGGGAGCCAGCTCAAGATAAGCATTTTGTGGTAGCTCAGTTACCTTCTTCTCTTGCTCTTTTGTTTCCATTTAATTTTGATTAATATGTTATGATTTGATATTTGTGCAACTTGTTTACTTAGTGAATTGCAATTAAATTGAATATCTTTTAATGACTTGAGGATTGATGTTGTAGTTGTATTAATTATCCTTTGTTAAAGATATACTGGATTTAAATAAACGCCGAAAATACAAAAAAAAGAGTTAGGTACACATATTTTGAGTATTGTAAATAACTTTTGTAGCCTATTTAGATGTAGATTTCTTATATTTGCGACTTAAACTAGATAATGTAAGCAAAATGAGAAAGATATTGTTTTTGATGCTAGCAGCGATGTGTGTTGCAACTATTACTGCTCAGCAATATAACCTGCATGATATTGTAGGAGGGAAATATAGGGCTAAGGGAGTGCCGGCAATGGTTTCATCGGCCGACGGTATGCATTATTATATGGCTGATGCGCTTGGCACTGCTGTGATTAAATATTCTTACAGTAAAGGCGAGCCTGTGGATACGCTGTTTAGCACAAGAACTGCACGAAATTGCACTTTTGATACATTTGAGGGTTTTTTGGTTAGTGACGATGAGAATAGGGTGCTGGTTTATAGGGATAAGGAGCAGCTTTATAGACACTCGTTTAAGGCTACTTATTATTATCATGATGTAAGACGTAATTTGACGAGAAAATTATCGGAACAGACATCTAAGCAAATGGTTCCTGTTTTCTCAGATGATAGCAAGTTGGTGGCTTATGTGATTGATGGAGATATATGGCTTACAAAATTTGACTTTGATACTGAGTCGCAGGTTACTAATGACGGTGAGGCCAACAAGATCATAAATGGTGCAACCGACTGGGTATATGAGGAGGAGTTTGGTGTGACTAGATTGATGGAGTTCTCGCCCGATAATAGAGTTTTGGCTTTTGTGCGCACCAATGAGAGCGAGGTTGAGAAGTTTAGTTTTCAGACCTACGAAGAGAAAATGTATCCGGGGTATTATGAATTTAAATATCCAAAAGCGGGGAGAAAAAACTCAACCGTGGAGTGTAGGATTTTTGATATAGAGAGTAGGGTAACTCGCAAGATGGAGGTGCCGCTTGATGAGGATGGATATATACCGAGGATAAAGTTTACAAAGGATGAGTCGCAACTAGCTGTGATGACGCTCAACAGGAATCAGAATAGGTTTGATATGTATTTTGCTAACCCCAGATCTACCGTTGCAAGATTGGTTCTTAGGGAAGAAAATAAATATTTTGTTGACTCGGAACTGTTGAATTCGATATTTTTTATGGATGATAAATTTACTTACTTATCGGAGAGAGATGGTTATAGCCACATTTACATTTATGGGATAACTGGAACTTTGCAGAAGCAGTTGACATCGGGCAACTGGGATGTGACGAAGTTGCTTTCTGTGGACGAGCAATCACAAACGGTTTATTACCAAGCTGCCGATGAGCAACCGATGCGACGTAATATTTACAAAGTGAATATTGCAAAGCCGGTACCCCAGAAGCTTTCGCAACAAGTGGGGTATAACAATGCAACGTTTAGCAGTAATGGTAAGTTTTATGTTAACCAATGGTCTGATTATAACACACCTACACAAATTACTCTACACAGTGGTGATGGCAAGCAAGTGAGGGTGCTGGAAGATAACCGTGCAGCCAAAGAGGCTTTTGCAACTGCACAGATGCCTCAACGCGAAGCAATTAAAGTGAGAGCGGCAGATGGGATAACAGATTTGAATGGTTGGATATTAAAGCCGGCTAATTTCAATCCGGCAAAAAAATATGCTGTTGTGATGGTGCAATATAGCGGTCCCAATTCTCAACAGGTATTAGATAGATATAATGCAGACTGGTATTTTGCATTGCTAAATGAAGATATTTTAGTGGCTGCTGTTGATGGCAGGGGCACAGGTGCTAGGGGGGCTGAGTTTAGAAAAGGTACTTATCTTAATTTAGGTATACAGGAGTCGGACGACCAGATAGCGGCGGCTCGTTACCTTGGTTCTTTGCCATATGTTGATGCCGACAGGATTGGTATTTGGGGATGGAGCTATGGTGGTTATAATGTGTTGATGAGTATGAGTAGGGGTAATGGTGCAATTAAGGCTGGTGTGGCAATTGCACCTGTAACCGATTGGCGCTTTTATGATACTGTTTATACTGAGCGGTTTATGCGCACTCCTCAGCAAAATATTGTGGGTTATGATAAAGGATCGCCTATTGCACTGGCAGGAAATTTAAAGGGTAATTTGTTAATTATTCATGGCACTGCGGATGATAATGTGCATATACAAAACTCAATGGAATATGCGCGTGCTCTTATAAACGAAGGTAAGCATTTTGATATGTTTTTCTTCCCCGATAAAAATCACTCTATTGTGGGAGCATCTGCAAGGGAATATCTTTATGAGAAGGTAATAAATTACTTTAAAGAAAACCTGTAGATAAATATAGTAAACAAAAAGGACCGTTTATTGTTATTATGTCACAATTATGCCAAATGGCTTTATATGACAAAAATTTCATTTCTAGATAAGTTGATTAAGAATCCGTCATTCGGTCTTATTCCAATTTTAATATATTCGTTCCTAATCGGTTATGTCGACTCTATAGTTGCGATCTTAATTGCTTTTGCCCTTTCGGTTTTGGGAATGATAGTAGTAAAGAGAAATAACAGATTGGTTTATGATGCTTCGTTTGTTACATTTTTGATCGCTCTTATATTGTCGTTTACCACTTTTAGTGAGCTTCCACGAATGAATAAATTTATAGTTGTGGAGGTTATCTTTGCGCTGGTTCTGACCCTATCGAGATTGTCGAAAGGTCGTTTATTGCTAATTGCGTCGAAAGATACAAGTGGTAGTGCTAAAACACATATGGAAGAATCTATTAGAGTTGCCTCTCAAGCTCAGTACGGCTTAACATTGCATCTATTTCTTTTTATGATATACTTGGTTTCTGTTGGCACTGTTGATTCAATGATGAGTGCTATGTTTATAAAAGTGCTATTTCAACTTATACTGCTTGCTATTATAGTTTTTGAATCTACACGTTTGCATATTCTTACGAAAAAACTTTTTAATGAAGACTGGCTTCCTGTAATTACCGAAACAGGTGAGGTTACAGGAAGAGTGGCAAAGTCGGTTACGAAAGATATGAAGAATAAGTTTATGCATCCGGTGGTGAGAGTTGCCTTGATGAACAATGGTGCTATTTATTTGAAAGAGCGTGGTATGAGTAGAGTGCTTAATCCGGGAAAACTCGACTATCCTTTTGAAGAGTATATGGAGTTTAAAGGTGAACTTGATAAAGCTGTAAGAGAGAGTATAGGGAAAGAGTGCGGAAATGATAATATACCGGTTAAATTTTTACTTAAATATACTTTTGAAAACGAAATTACTAAGCGTTTAATATTTTTATATGTAGCAGAGATTGATGATGATGTAGTGTTTAACAGTTTAAACTTGCAAGGTGGAAAACTGTGGACAACTGCCCAGATTGAAGATAATATGGGATCAGAAATTTTTTCGGAATGCTTTGAGCTAGAGTTTGAATATCTGAAAAACACACTTCTTTTAGTTCAGCAGTACAAAAAAAAATAAGATAAGAACTGCAGCTGTTGAAAAGTTTCTGCACATTTTTTGTAAAAACAGTTGCAAATGCTTGCGTATCTGACTGATTATTTGTAATTTTGTGCCGTTTTTCACCCTAAGTGTACGGTTATCTCATGATAATCAAGGCGTTAATAAAGCCTATTGTGGGAAGAAATGCATTAAAGAGAAAGTAATACATAAAATAAAATTTACCAAAAGAAAGTAGAAAATGCCTACAATTCAACAATTAGTAAGAACAGGACGTACTACCCTGAAAGAAAAGAGCAAATCCAGGGCTCTGGACTCAAGTCCACAGCGCCGTGGTGTTTGTGTGAGAGTATATACAACCACCCCTAAGAAACCAAACTCAGCGATGAGAAAGGTGGCACGTGTTAGATTGACTAACTCAAAAGAGGTGAATGCTTATATTCCGGGAGAAGGACACAACCTGCAAGAGCACTCGATTGTGTTAGTGCGCGGGGGACGTGTAAAAGACCTTCCTGGTGTTCGTTATCACATTGTTAGAGGTGCATTGGATACAGCCGGCGTAAGCGGTCGTACTCAGAGGCGCTCTAAATATGGAACTAAGAGACCTAAACCAGGTGCTAAAGCTGCTCCAGGTAAGAAATAATTAGTAGATAAAATAATAAGAATTAAAAAATTACTGTTGAAATATTTGGGAAGGCTACTTTATGGGGGTTGAGTAAACTAATTCAGAGGAATTTGTTGAAGGCTAATAAAAGGCAACCAAACAACACAAAAATTATACAACAATGAGAAAAAGTAAACCTAAAAAGAGACACGTCCTCCCGGATCCTGTTTATGGTGATGTAAGGGTGACAAAATTCGTTAACCACCTTATGTACGACGGAAAGAAAAGCTTATCGTACGACATTTTTTATTCTGCATTGGATACAGTTAAGGCTAAATTGGCCAACGACGAGAAGTCGGCTCTCGAGATTTGGAAAGCTGCTCTCGATAATATTACTCCTCAAGTGGAGGTTAAATCGCGCCGTGTAGGGGGTGCTACTTTTCAAGTTCCTACAGAAATCAGACAAGATAGAAAAGAGTCAGTTTCAATGAAAAACCTTATTCTTTATGCACGCAAAAGAGGAGGTAAAACCATGTCAGATAAATTGGCAGGGGAGATAGTTGACGCATATAACAGTCAGGGTGGCGCATACAAGCGTAAAGAAGATATTCATAGAATGGCAGAGGCTAACCGTGCATTTGCTCATTTCAGATTTTAACATAGCAAGAAGGTAAAAAAGATGGCTAAGGGTTCAAAAGAAGTTTTAAATTTAACTCGCAATATAGGTATCATGGCGCACATTGATGCCGGTAAGACAACCACTTCTGAGCGTATCCTGTTTTACACAGGTTTGACTCATAAGATAGGTGAAGTGCATGACGGCGCAGCACCCATGGACTGGATGGCGCAGGAGCAAGAAAGAGGTATTACTATTACTTCAGCAGCTACTACAACAAGCTGGAAGTATAAAGATCAGACATATAAAATTAATTTAATTGACACTCCGGGGCACGTTGACTTTACAGTTGAAGTTGAGCGTTCGCTTCGTGTACTTGATGGTGCAGTTGCAGCATTTTGTGCAGTTGGTGGTGTTGAGCCACAGTCTGAAACCGTATGGCGCCAGGCTGATAAATATAAAGTGCCACGATTAGGTTACGTGAATAAAATGGACCGTTCTGGTGCTAATTTCTTTGATGTGGTTCGCCAGATTAGGGAAATGCTAGGTTCTAATGCATGCCCAATTCAGGTGCCTATTGGTGCTGAAGAGAATTTTAAGGGTGTAGTT
Source organism: Bacteroidales bacterium (assembly GCA_012513315.1). Taxonomy (GTDB): domain Bacteria; phylum Bacteroidota; class Bacteroidia; order Bacteroidales; family Dysgonomonadaceae; genus Proteiniphilum. Next base: position 10,917 of record JAAZCL010000268.1, read on the forward strand.
GACCTAGTAACAATGAAAGCATATGTGTGGCACGACGAAGCTATGGGAGCCGATTATGATATAGTTGATATTCCAGCCGACGTTTTGGGGGAAGCAGAAGAGTGGCGCGATAAATTGCTTGAGGCAATTGCTGAGCATGATGATAAATTGATGGAGAAATATTTTGATGATCCATCAACTATCACTGTAGATGAAATAAGAGCTGCGATAAGAAAAGCTACCCTTTCAATGGATTTTAACCCAATTATTTGTGGTTCTTCATTTAAAAATAAGGGTGTGCAAACTTTACTTGATGCAGTTTGTGCTTATTTACCTAGCCCAATGGATGCTGATGCTATTACAGGAGTAGATCCTAACGATACCTCAATTGAGCTGGTGCGTCATGCAGATCCAAGCGAACCACTTAGTGCACTTGCATTTAAGATTGCTACAGACCCATTTGTTGGTCGTTTATGTTTTTTCCGTGTTTACTCGGGTGAATTAGAAGCAGGATCTTATGTGTATAATCCACGTTCGGGAAAGAAAGAACGTATTTCACGTCTATTTCAAATGCACTCAAACAAACAGAATCCGAAAGAATTTATTGGAACTGGTGATATAGGTGCAGGGGTAGGTTTTAAAGATATTCGCACAGGAGATACTCTTTGCGACGAAAAAAATCCTATTATTCTTGAGGCTATTGACTTCCCAGATCCGGTTATTGGAATTGCTGTTGAGCCAAAGACTCAAAAAGACTTGGATAGATTGTCTAACGGATTGGCTAAACTTTCGGAAGAGGATCCAACATTTACAGTGAAAACTGATGATGAGACAGGTCAAACTGTTATCTCGGGTATGGGAGAACTTCACCTTGAAATTATTATCGACCGATTGAAACGTGAGTTTAAGGTTGAGGCAAATCAAGGTCGTCCACAGGTTACTTATAAAGAGGCTATAACAAAATCTGTTGAGATTCGTGAAACTTATAAGAAACAATCGGGTGGTCGTGGTAAATTTGCTGATATCATAGTTCGAATTGAGCCAACTGATGCTGATTTTGAGGGCGAATTGCAATTTATTGACGAAGTTAAAGGTGGAAATATTCCTAAAGAATATATTCCTTCAGTACAGAAAGGTTTCCAGCGCGCTATGAAAAATGGTGTTCTTGCAGGATACTCGATGGATAAGTTGAAAGTTACACTTCTTGATGGTTCGTTCCACTCAGTTGACTCCGACCAGTTGTCGTTTGAGATTTGTGCTATGCAGGCTTATAAGAGCTCTGTAGAAAAAGCAGGTCCAATTTTACTTGAGCCTATTATGAATGTTGAAGTGGTTACACCGGAAGAAAACATGGGTGATGTTATTTCTGACCTAAACAAAAGACGCGGACAAGTTGAAGGAATGGAATCTAACCGTTCTGGAGCTCGTGTTGTGAAAGCTAAAACTCCTTTATCGGAAATGTTTGGCTATGTAACATCACTGCGTACGATTACTTCAGGACGTGCTACATCTACAATGGTGTTCTCGCATTTTGCTGAGGTGTCTGCTTCTATTGCAAAGCAGGTGTTGGAGGAAGTGAATGGCCGTGTTGATTTGATCAAATAATATAATATATATATGAGCCAAAAAATCAGAATTAAACTGAAATCATACGATTATAGCCTGGTTGATAAATCGGCTGAGAAAATCGTGAAAACCGTAAAAGCTACGGGTGCTGTTGTAAGCGGTCCAATTCCACTACCAACACACAAAAGAATCTTTACAGTAAACCGTTCTACTTTCGTGAACAAGAAATCTCGCGAACAGTTTGAACTGGCTTCTTTTAAACGCCTTATTGACATTTATAGCTCAACTGCTAAAACTGTGGATGCGTTGATGAAGCTTGAGCTTCCAAGTGGAGTTGAAGTTGAGATTAAAGTCTAATTTATAGACATAATTATAATTTATAAACAACAGAGAAATGCCAGGATTATTAGGAAAAAAAATCGGAATGACATCCGTTTTCAGTGCCGAGGGAAAAAACGTTCCATGCACTGTTATCGAAGCAGGTCCTTGTGTGGTTACTCAGGTTAAGACCGTTGACAACGACGGTTATGACGCTATTCAGGTGGGGTTTATTGACAAAAAAGACAAGCATACTCCAAATGCCGAAAAGGGTCACTTTAAAAAAGCTGGAACCACTCCCAAGAGACACTTGGCCGAGTTCAAAGGTTTTGGAGATCAGTATAAAGCTGGATCTGAAATTGGTGTTGACATCTTCGAAAATGAGTTGTATGTTGATGTAATAGGAACATCAAAAGGTAAAGGTTTTCAAGGTGTGGTTAAGCGACACGGTTTTTCCGGAGCAGCTGAAACTACACACGGACAAGGTGGCGTAACACGCTCACCAGGTTCAATTGGTGCGGCTTCTTATCCCGCTAAGGTTTTTAAAGGAACCAAAATGGCTGGACAAATGGGTAATGAACGTGTAACTGTTCAGAATCTTCAAGTTATTAAAGTTATTCCGGAGCACAACTTGCTGCTTGTAAAAGGATCGATTCCGGGAAGCAATGGTTCAATCGTAATAATTGAGAAATAAAATGGAATTAGAAGTATACAATATCAACGGAGAGGTGACAGACAAAAAGGTGACGCTCGATGATTCCATTTTCGGGATTGAGCCTAATGAGCATGTTATCTGGTTAGATGTGAAACAATATCTGGCTAACCAACGTCAGGGTACACATAAAACAAAGGAAAGGAACGAAATTACTGGTAGTAGACGTAAACTGATTCGTCAGAAGGGCAGTGGCGGTGCACGTCGTGGTGATATTAAATCGCCCCTATTGGTAGGTGGAGGTCGCGCTTTTGGTCCTAAACCAAGAGATTATGGCTTCAAGCTTAACAAGAAAACTAAAGTATTGGCCCGTAAATCGGCTCTTGCTTTAAAAGCTAAAAATCGTGCGATTGTAGTTGTTGAAGATTTTAATTTTGATACACCTAAAACTAATAGGTTGGTGGAGCTTACAAAAAAACTGCAACTGGCTGATAAAAAGATACTTTTCGTTTTGCCGGCTCAAAATAAAAACGTATATTTGTCGGCTCGAAATTTAGCAAAAGTTAATATAGTAACAGCTTCAGATATAAATACTTATAAAATCATGGACTGTACAAGTCTAGTGATTACTGAGTCTTCTGTGGCTGCAATTGACAACCACTTTAAAGTGTAAGGAGAAACAATATGAGTGTAATAGTAAAACCAATATTCACTGAAAAGCAAACTGCGATAACCGAAAAGTTTGAAAATCGTTACGGGTTCATCGTAGTTCCTTCTGCTAATAAGGTGGAAATAAAGAAAGCTGTTGAGACGCTATATAACGTAAAAGTTGAGAGCGTAAACACAATGAAGTATGATGGCAAGGAAAGAAGTCGATTTTCAAAATCGGGAGCTGTAAAAGGTCGTACTGCATCATTTAAGAAAGCAATTGTAACCTTAAAAAAAGGTGAGACAATCGATTTATTTAGCAATATTTAATAGGAAATGGCAATACGTAAATTAAAGCCCACTACACCGGGGCAAAGACACAAGATTATCGGTTCATTTGAAAATATCACTGCAAGTGTACCGGAGAAATCTCTTGTTGTTGGTAAAAGCGTTACTGGTGGTCGCAACAGTCGCGGTAAAATGACCGTAAAAAATGTTGGTGGCGGACACAAGAGACGTTATAGATTTATCGATTTTAAGAGAACAAAAGATGGTATACCAGCCGTTGTTAAAAGTATAGAGTACGATCCAAACCGCTCGGCAAGGATTGCACTTCTTTATTATGCAGATGGTGTTAAAACATATATTTTAGCTCCAAACGGTCTTAAGGTAGGAACCACAGTGATGTCAGGAGAAAAAGCTTCTCCTGAAGTAGGAAATGCATTGCCTTTGTCGGTAATTCCAATTGGTACAATAGTTCATAATATTGAACTACGTCCAGGACAAGGTGCAAAAATGGCACGCTCTGCCGGAACATTTGCACAGCTTGTTTCTCGTGAGGAAAAATATGCTGTAATAAAAATGCCTTCGGGTGAAGTTCGTAAGATTATTTCTGCATGTAAGGCTACGATAGGTAGTGTTGGTAATTCGGACCATGCTCTAGAGCAATCAGGAAAAGCTGGTCGTTCGCGTTGGCTGGGTCGCCGTCCAAATACTCGTGGGGTTTCTAAAAACCCAGTAGATCACCCGATGGGTGGTGGAGAAGGACGTGCTTCAGGTGGTCATCCAAGATCAGCCACTGGCTTATATTCTAAGGGCTTGAAAACAAGAGCTCGTAAAAAGCACTCCTCTAAGTATATAGTTGAAAAGAGGAAAAAAAAGTAACTGATTAATTAGATAAAACTATGAGCAGATCATTAAAAAAAGGTCCTTATATCAACCTAAATTTAGAAAAGAAGGTTCACGCCATGAATGATAGCGGTAAGAAAACTGTTGTTAAAACATGGGCCCGCGCCTCTATGATATCACCCGATTTTGTTGGACATACTATTGCAGTTCATAACGGTAATAAATTTATTCCTGTATATGTAACTGAAAATATGGTGGGTCACAAATTAGGGGAATTCGCTGTAACACGTACGTTCCGCGGTCACGCAGGTAACAGAAAGAAATAAAGATAAACAGAAAAAGAGATGAGTGCTAGAAAAAGAATATCAGCCGAAAAAAGAAAAGAAGCCCGCAAAGAGGTATCTTTAGCTGTGTTGAAAAATGTTCCTTCTTCGCCGCGTAAAATGCGCTATGTTGCAGATATGGTACGTGGTATGGAAGCCTTTAAAGCATTAGGTGTATTAAAGTTTTCCAACAAAGAAGCATCAGCCAAAGTAGAGAAATTGTTGTTGTCAGCTATTTCTAACTGGGAGCAAAAGAACGATCGTAAGGCAGAGACCGGCGAACTATATATTAAGACAATATCTGTAGATGAAGGTACAACTTTAAAGAGATTACGTACTGCACCACAAGGACGTGGACACAGAATCCGTAAACGTTCTAACCATGTAACTATAGTGGTAGATACTATTAACAAAGAAGATAAAGAACAAAATTAAGCAAGATGGGACAAAAAGTAAATCCGATAGCAAATCGTTTGGGAATCATCAAAGGATGGGACTCTAACTGGTATGGAGGAAATGATTATGGCGATATTTTGTTGGAAGATAACAAAATCAGAACCTATCTGAACGCCCGTCTTTCTAATGCAAGTGTATCGCGCATTGTCATCGAGAGAACATTGAAATTGGTGACAATTACTATCTGTACTGCCCGCCCCGGTATAATTATTGGAAAAGGTGGCCAGGAAGTAGACAAGCTCAAGGAAGAGCTGATGAAGATTACCGACAAAGACATTCAGATTAACATATATGAAATTAAGAAGCCAGAGTTGGATGCAGTTATTGTTGCAAACAACGTTGCAAGACAGATTGAAGGTAAGATTGCTTACCGTAGAGCTGTGAAGATGGCTATTGCTTCAACTATGAGAATGGGTGCTGAAGGTATCAAAATTCAGGTTTCAGGAAGATTAAACGGTGCAGAGATGGCTCGTTCAGAAATGTATAAAGAGGGTAGAACACCTCTTCACACTTTCCGTGCTGATATCGATTATGCACTTGGTGAGGCACTTACCAAAGTAGGTTTAATTGGAGTAAAAGTTTGGATCTGCCGTGGCGAGATTTTCGGAAAGAAGGATCTTGCTCCTTCATTCTCAACTTCAAGGGACAATCGTACACAAGGTGGTGGCCGCAGGGGTAATCGTCAGGATGGCGGACCAGGACGCGGTGGCAAACGCGGCGGTGGCGGCGGTGGCAGAAGAAATATAAAAAAAGCTTAATAGGATATAGAGATGTTACAACCTAAGAAAACAAAATTTAGAAGACAGCAGAAAGGTCGCATGAAAGGCAATGCCGGACGTGGAAACGAGCTGGCATTCGGTTCTTTTGGTATAAAATCATTACAATCTAAATGGATTACAGGAAATCAAATTGAAGCTGCCCGTATTGCTGTAACACGTTATATGCAACGTCAGGGACAGGTTTGGGTACGTATTTTCCCAGATAAGCCTATTACTAAAAAACCTGCCGAAGTTCGAATGGGTAAGGGAAAGGGTAATCCAGAAGGATTTGTTGCTCCAGTAACTCCAGGAAGAATACTTTTTGAGATTGAAGGCGTTTCGTTTGAAATTGCACAAGAGGCATTGCGTTTAGCGGCCCAAAAACTTCCGGTTACTACCAAATTTGTGGTGAGAAGAGATTATGATTATGATAAAAAATCGTAAACAGAGATGAAAAAGCAAGACGAAATAAGAGAGCTTCCAGAAAAAGATCTGATTGAGAGATTGGATGCAGAGATTATTGAACTTAATCAGTTGCAAATTAATCATTCAATTACACCACTCGATAATTCAGGCCTAATAAAGGAAAAACGCAGAGATATTGCTCGTATAAAGACAGAACTACGTGCCAGAGAATTGAAACAAGATCAATAAAATAGAGAATGGAAACGAGAAATTTAAGAAAAGAAAAAGTCGGGGTCATTTTCAGCAATAAAATGGAGAAGTCTGTAACAGTTGCTGTTAAATGGAAAGAAAAACACCCTATGTATGGGAAGTTCGTTAACAGAACGAAGAAATTTCACGCCCATGATGAGAGCAACAACTGTAACATTGGCGATACAGTTCGTATAATGGAAACACGTCCTTTGAGTAAAACAAAGAGATGGAGAGTGGTTGAAATATTAGAAAGAGCTAAGTAATATGATACAAAAAGAATCCAGATTAAAAGTGACTGACAATAGCGGTGCAAGAGAGGTTCTCTGTATCAGTGTGTTGGGAGGAACAGGAAGACGTTATGCGTCTGTAGGGGATGTCATAGTTGTTTCAATTAAGAGCACAATCCCTGCGAGTGATATAAAAAAAGGTGCCGTATCAAAAGCAATTATAGTTCGTACTAAAAAAGAGATTCGTCGTAACGATGGTTCTTATATACGATTTGATGATAACGCTTGCGTATTACTAAATACTGCCGGTGAAATCAGAGGAAGTCGTATTTTCGGACCTGTTGCTCGTGAACTCAGAAGCACGAACATGAAGATTGTATCATTAGCTCCTGAAGTATTATAATCTATTAATCAATCACAGGCAATGACAAAATTACATATAAAGAAAGGTGATACGGTTTACGTTAATTCCGGAGAAGATAAAGGAAAGACCGGCCGCGTACTTGAGGTTCTAGTTAAAAAAAATAGAGCTATTGTGGAAGGTGTAAACGTTGTATCGAAACATGCAAAACCGAGCGCTCAAAATCCTAATGGTGGTATAGAAAAGAAAGAAGCTTCAGTGCATCTTTCTAATTTAAACCCAGTAGATCCTAAAACAGGAAAGCCCACTCGCGTTGGTAGAAAGTTAGATAGTAAAGGTAAAATTGTTCGTTACGCAAAAAGATCCGGGGAGGAAATGAAATGAGTGAAACTACAACAACATACGAAGTAAGTCTGAAAAAAGACTATAATGAGCGTATTGTTCCCGCTTTGATGAAAGAGTTCAATTATACATCAGTTATGCAGGTTCCACGCCTTGAGAAGATTGTTATAAATCAGGGTTTAGGTGCGGCAGTTGCTGATAAGAAAATCATTGAAACAGCGATAAACGAACTTACAGCTATTACTGGGCAAAAAGCAGTAGCAACAATATCTAAAAAAGATATTTCAAATTTTAAACTGCGTAAGAAAATGCCTATTGGCGCAAGAGTTACATTGCGTAATGATAAAATGTATGAGTTCCTAGAAAGATTAGTGAGAGTTTCACTACCACGTATACGTGACTTTAAAGGGATTACATCTAAACTTGACGGTAGAGGTAATTATACTCTAGGAATAGAAGAACAGATTATCTTTCCTGAGATAAATATCGAAAATGTGTCAAGAATTCAAGGAATGAATATTACTTTTGTAACAGATGCTCATACTGACGAAGAGGGATATGCTCTTTTAAAAGCGTTTGGATTACCATTTAGAACAAAACAAAATCAATAAATAATGGCAAAAGAATCAATGAAAGCCCGAGAGGTGAAGAGAGCTAAAATGGTTGCCCGTTATGCAGAGAAGAGAGCAAAGTATCTTGCAGAAGGCGATTATGAAGCACTTCAATCTATTCCAAAAAATGCCTCTCCTGTACGTTTGCACAACCGTTGCAAAATTACAGGAAGACCTAAAGGATATATGCGCCAATTTGGACTATCGCGTATCCAGTTTAGAGAAATGGCATCTAAAGGTTTGATACCTGGGGTAAAAAAAGCGAGCTGGTAAGAGAATTATAAATATTGTCCCGGTAGTCGGGATCAATTTAAACTATTAAAATATGACAGATCCAATAGCAGATTATTTGACGCGGTTACGCAATGCTATCCAAGCGAAGCATCGCGTGGTAGAGATACCCGCATCAAATCTAAAAAAAGATATCACTAAGATTCTTTTTGAAAAAGGATACATACTTAATTATAAGTTTGTAGACAATGGTCCCCAAGGTACTATTATGGTAGCTTTGAAATATGATCCTGTTAACAAAGTTAACGCGATTAAGAAATTAGAGCGCATTTCATCTCCTGGTTTACGTCAGTATGTAGGGCATAAAGAATTGCCACGCGTGCTTAACGGGTTGGGAATTGCCATTCTTTCTACTTCAAACGGAGTAATGACTGACAAAGAGGCCCGCGAGAAAAAAGTGGGTGGTGAAGTATTATGTTTCGTTTATTAATTTGAAGGAGAAGAAAGTATGTCAAGAATAGGAAAATTACCCATTACATTCCCTGCAGGTGTAAAAGTTGCAATAGGGGACAATCAAGTGGTTACAGTAAAAGGGCCCAAGGGAGAGTTGAAACAGCAACTTGGTGAGAACGTAAATGTAGAGATAGATGACGGAGAAATTATCATTGGAAGATTAGACGAATCGAAAGAAAGTCGTTCAATGCACGGTCTTTATCGCTCACTTATAAATAATATGGTTATTGGCGTTTCGGAAGGTTTCCGTAAAGAGCTGGAACTTGTTGGAGTTGGTTATCGTGTATCTAATGTAGGCCAAATTATAGAGTTATCACTTGGCTTTTCACATAGTATCTTTCTTCAGTTACCTGAAGAGATCAAGGTGGAAACCAAGATGGAGAGAAACAAGAATCCACTTATTTTGCTGGAGTCTTATGACAAACAGTTACTGGGACAGGTATGTGCGAAAATTCGTTCATTCCGTAAACCCGAGCCTTATAAAGGAAAAGGAGTACGCTTTGTTGGAGAAGAGGTACGTCGTAAATCCGGTAAAACGGCATCTAAATAATTTTACGTAAACTGAAATCGAAATGATAACAAAAAACGAAAGAAGATTAAAAATAAAAACTCGTGTTCGCGGTAAAATTAGTGGCACACCGGAAACTCCGCGCCTTACCGTTTATAGGAGTAACAAACAGATATATGCTCAGGTAATTGATGACTTAAGTGGCAAAACATTAGCTTCAGCTTCTTCTCTTA
>JAAZCL010000269.1 GCA_012513315.1 Bacteroidales bacterium
CATCTCTGCAATTGTGTCAATATAATCTTGTTGTGGACTGGCATAAGTAACCCCTTTGTTTGCCAAATCGCTATTTAGTTTTGCAAGATAACCTGCATATAAATACTTTTCACCATATGAGTCCTCATTCATAAGTAATCTGCTTCTGCTACGATACATCTCTGGCAGATTTACAAACACCTTAGACTCTCTACCTGGTGATACTATAATTGGAATGTAACCAGCACGTGAACTCAATACCAGACTTGTGGGACTATATACAGGTATTTTTGTACTGAACGCACCATTTTCATCAATATCTAACGATACTGTCTGTTCATTTCCGGTGATGGGATTTAAATAAGTCAAATTCCAGTCGATACTACCCTTAACATACTTATTTATTACACCACTTACAATTGCATCATCTTTGTTCCAATCTATTACAAAATCATTTTCATTCTGGTATTCTCTTAAATACTCTTCAGGAATCTCTGTTAAGGATGAGGACTTATTGTTAAGGTAGACCCCCCAAATCTTAAAACAATCCTCACAATCGCTCTCGATAAAGTCAAAAGACTCTGTTTCTAAAGGCAAAGGTTCAAATGTAAGAGTAAATGATGCTCTACCAGACTCTGGCATCCAAAACAGTGAGTCCAAGTCAATACCCTCTCCACTTCTAATCATATACTTCTTGCCATCTGCCTGTAGGTAACTCTCAGTTACAATTTTTATCCAGTACCCTGGTATGAAGAACGCTTCAATGTCAATCACAGTAGCCGTGTCAGAGAGCATCACTTTAGCAATTTCTACTGTTTGAGTGTTTGCATAAGTTGCAGTTGGAAGATTCACAGTTTTTGTTTGTGATTTAACATTAACTACTGCGATAATAAGCAGTATAACTAATAAAAAATGTTTTGTTTTCATTTTAGTTTGGTATTTATAGTTTATTTAAAAAAAACTATCAATTTGATGATAAAGTTATATAATATTTATTTATTCTATTTTAAATGCTTTTATAGGATTAATTCTCATAGCTTTTCTGATTTGCCATGTGAGTGTTAGGAGCGATATGACAGTTACAGCAATACCCGATACAACAAATAACCACCACGATATTGAAGCTTTATGTGCAAAACCTTCGAGATATTTATTGATGGCAATGTATGATAGAGGTATTGAAACTGCAAATGAAGACAAAAGAAGCAGTATGTAATTTTTCAGCAAAAGTTTCATTATGTCTCTTGTTGTAGCACCATTAATTTTGCGCAATGCTATCTCTCGATGTCTTTGTTGAATATCGAAAAGTGAGAGGGCAAATAATCCCAAGCAAGAGACAAAAATTGCCATTAATGCGAATATGCTGTAAACTCTGCTTACTTGTTTATCTTTCTCGTAAAGATGGGAGATATCGTCTTCTAATAAACTATAGTTAAAATCGGCATTATAATTTATCTCATTATACAACCCTTCTAAATAAGTGGCAGCTTCCTTCTCTTTTCCGGGTAAAAAGCGCCCCATTAAGTAATTATAAGGATTTGGATTATCGTTATATATAAAAACCATGGGTAATGTAGATTTTGAAAGATGCCCTGTGTTAAAATCTTTTATAACGCCCACTATTTCGTATGGTGGATTAAGATTCATATCAAGGTTTGTTCGCGAAGATATCCACAACCTTGTTTGAAATTGCAGGTAGTCTGTGCGCAAATCTTTAATATTAAACATTTTCATGACAGATTCATTAACAATGCATTTATATTGATCAAAAACATCGGTAGAGTCCCAAAGGCGTCCCTCCACAAGCTGAAAATCAAACATATTCATAATGGGTTTATCGATATACTCTACAGCCACCGGTAAATAATCTTCTTTACCCGCCAGACTCATCTGCTGAATAGCCTCAGACTTATATAGAGGCTCCCCTTGAGCCCATTCAGTGAAGAGTGTAGACTCATCCATTTTCTGTTTTACTAGCTGTTGGTTTTTTCTTAATTTATCTGCATGTTCACCCATCATCTCAGGTGATGAATAGTCTAGCACGGGCATACTCATCAGAGTGCACATCATTACGTTTTCGGTATTATACCCCAAATCAGCATTAAGCATAAACTTTAACTGTTTTACAAAAAACATAGATATGACTAATAGTCCAAAGGTTATAATATACTGGAGAAGTAAGAATGTTTTGCGTGATCCAGTTGATATTACTCTGGTATCAATTGATTTTAAAGATGGATAAATTGATGTTATTAAGGGCAAGAGCAAGATAATAGCTCCCGATATAAAGATATTGAACCAAATATTGTTAATTATCTTGAATCCCAGGTTGATGCTCGTTAATACTTCAAAAAGCTCAATAAAGCACCAGCTGAAAAACAGAGCTACAATTGTCATTATCAGATTCTCAATATAAATATATATGAATATATGAAAAGAGCCAGCGCCATATATTTTATGAACTCCAAACTCACGTCTTCGTTTCATGGCTACCACCTGATAGATATTGATGAAGTTAAAAACTCCAACCATTAAAAGAAATACTGCTACAATAGACAACACCCTCAGGCTTCGCAAATCACTTCTTATAAATACCGGATTTTCATATTTATAAAGGATATGTGTTTGGTTAGAATAAAAATCATCGAATGGGAAAAGCTGAAATCTACCTTGTTCATTATATGCCCTAACATGTGTAAACTCACTATTCTTTTGGTTTATACGCTCAGCAGAAGCCTTATCACGCAACAAAACAAACGCTTGCCCAGAGCGATACCAATTGTTCTTTAGTTCGATATTAACAAGCAAATCGAAATTAAACGATGTCTTGGTGTCAGGTTCATCTATTACTCCAATAATTTGTAGAGGCTCTCTCTGAGTAAATGTAATTACCTTCCCAATAGGGTTGTCGTTACCGAATATCTTTTCTGCCAGTTCTTTTTTAATTACAACATCATTGGGGTTCTTAAACTCGGCTGTTCCCAATATAACAGGGTAGGGGAATATCTTGATAAAATTAGTGTCTGCCACTATAGCATTTACGATGAAAGTGTTCTCTTCTATTGCAATACTAGTGTCTTCTAAGTCCATGATGTGCGAAACTCTTTCAATCGCAGGATCTTCCATAATCTCCTTATAGTTGAATGTGTTTCCAACATGCTCAATTTCGGCAAACAGAGGTTGTCTGATCATAAATTCAATTGAGGATATGAAAGTTCTGTCAATGTCTTTAGCGAAATGATTCACAGTGGTTTCCTGATGCACATAACGGGCAATAATGATAATGCATGCCAAGCTGATTGCCAATCCTAGTATATTGACAAATGTATATAGACGGAACTTTTTTAATGAACGTAGAGAAGATTTAATAAGTTTCATGTTATTCTTTCAATAGGTTTTTAAATTGCTCATAAAGCTTTTCTTTATCACTCGGTCTAAAAGCGTTGCTCTCAACAACTTCTCCTTGCTCATCTATAATCATATAAGTAGGTAGTCGATTATTAAATCCATTTTTGGCAAGATCTCTCATTAATGATTCATTCTCACGTATATGGTAGCCTGTTAGTTTGTTGTTTCTTATTGAATTAAGCCATTTTGCTTCATCTATATTATCATCAAAGTTAATATATACCATTTCGATACCCTCTGAACTTAAGTAACTTTTAAGTTCATCGTTATGCTTAAACTCTTCAAAA
>JAAZCL010000270.1 GCA_012513315.1 Bacteroidales bacterium
CTTACGGGCTGGCTACTTGCCTATTTTGGATTTCAAGCAAACACTGCACAAAATCCTGAAACCATACAAGGAATTAAAATGTTTATGAGTTTACTTCCAGCTATAGGCACAGTTTTATCCATAATATTAATTTCACTTTACCCTTTAAGTGAAAAAAAGATGAGGAAAATTTCAATAGCTCTAGAAAGAAGAAGAGATAATGATGCTACTAAATTATAAGTATCTTAAAAAGAGAAGAAATAATTAATGATACTATTAAATGACATAAGTAGTTTTAAAGAAGAATTGAATAATGAATTAACTCATAACATTCTTCCATTCTGGATTAATAGAATGCAAGACAATGTAAATGGAGGTTTTTATGGTTGCATAAATGGAAAGGGAGAAGTCATAAAAAATGCACATAAAGGTTCAGTCTTAAATTCTAGAATTTTGTGGACTTTCTCAGCCGCATACCGCTTGTATGGGAATAAAGAATACCTTGAAGTAGCAACTCGAGCACAGAAGTATTTGCTCAATTATTTTATTGACAAGAAATATAAAGGTATATACTGGCAACTAAATCATACAGGCATTCCTTCAATTAGCAAAAAACAAACATATGCTCAAGCGTTTGCAATATATGGATTAACGGAATATTGGCATGCAACAGGAGATGGTGAGAGTTTAGAAATGTCAATTGATATATTTAAAACAATAGAGGAGCATTGCTTTAAACATAAATCCAACGGATATGTTGAAGCTTTAAGTGAAGATTGGCAACCTATAGGTGATATGCGACTAAGTTTAAAAGATGAAAACATGTATTATACAATGAATACCCATTTACATATTTTAGAAGCCTACACCAAACTATATAGCGTATGGAAAGATATACATCTGCAAGAAAGTCTACTAAATTTAATAGAAGTTTTTCTAGATAAAATTATAGATAAAGATACAAATCATCTAAATCTCTTTTTTGATGAAAATTGGAAAAGCTCTAATAAAAACATATCGTTTGGCCATGACATTGAAGCTGCGTGGTTGTTGAACGAAGCGGCATTAGCTCTAGGAGATAAAGAAATTATAGAAAAGGTTAGATTCAAAGGCAACCTATTAGTAGATGCAGCAAGCAATGGATTAATGAGCGATGGCAGCATGGCATATGAGTATAACCCTCATACTAAGATAGTTGACAAAGAAAGGCATTGGTGGGTGCAAGCAGAGGCAGTAACAGGCTTCTACCTACACTACATTCAATATGGCAATGAAGAGTCGCTCATAAAAGCTTACAACTGCTGGAATTATATTAAACAAACCCTTATCGACAAAAATCAGGGTGAATGGTATTGGAGTATTCTTGAAGATAGTACTCCAAATATAGACAATGACAAGGCTGGTTTCTGGAAGTGCCCTTATCATAACGGTAGAATGTGTATGACAATAAATAATAAAATATTATGAATAATTATTCCTCTCCTTCTTTACATTCAATAATCATATTTATTCTCTTTATAAGTATGATGAGTTGTGCCAATAAACAGACCAAAAACAATGCTAATGAAGCTGCTATTAGTAGTGTACATTTAAATTCTATAGGCTACCTACCCCACCACAAAAAAGAGATAACTGTCTCTTCAGAAGCCAAAACATTTGAGATAAAACAAACGTCAGACAATAAAACTGTCTATCAAGGAAATACAGTAGGTCCTAATTATCAAGAAGATGTAGATCAGGATCTGTGGATAGCTGAATTTTCTGACTTTTCTGAAATTGGTGAATATTATATTCAACTAGATAATGGAGAAAGCTCAAAAAGCTTCTTAATTAATAACAACATCTATGATGTCCCTTTTTCTACAGTCATGAATAGCTTCTACCTATTACGCTGTGGTACGGCTGTTACTGCAGAGCATAATGGAGATATATTTCATCACGAATCGTGTCACCATAATGATGCATATGGTGATTATATTGGATATCCTGGAGTAATAATTGATGGTACAGGAGGTTGGCACGATGCCGGAGACTATGGCAAGTATGTAGTTAATGCAGGTATAACAATGGGTGTACTACTTTTTACTTGGGAGCATTTACAAGAAAACATTATTGAGTCGTCTTACACTATACCAGAAGAAGAAGATGAAGTAGATGAAGTAGA
>JAAZCL010000271.1 GCA_012513315.1 Bacteroidales bacterium
AGCTTATGCAGGAGATATAGTTGGTTTGCCAGATACAGGCAACTTCAAGATTGGCGATACATTAACATCAGGAGAAGACTTGCACTTCAAAGGTTTGCCAAGTTTCTCACCAGAAATGTTTAAGTACATCGAAAATGCCGATCCAATGAAGTCAAAACAACTGCATAAAGGTATAGAGCAGTTGATGGACGAAGGCGTGGCGCAGCTATTTACAAACCAATTCAATGGTCGACAAATAATTGGTACAGTTGGTCAACTTCAATTTGAGGTTATTGAGTATCGCTTGTTGCATGAGTATGGTGCTCAATGTCGCTGGGAACCAATAAACTTATATAAAGCATGTTGGATTGAAAGTGATAACACTGAAGAGTTAGAAGATTTCAAAAGGCGTAAGTATCAACACATGGCGCAAGATAAGCAGGGTAGGGATGTCTTTCTAGCCGAATCGAACTATATGTTGATGATGGCTCAACAAGATTTTAAGAATATTAAATTTCACTTTACTTCTGAGTTTTAATTACGCATAACTAATGTTTGTTAAGCCTTTAAACTAAAGTCGTATAGTTATTGTTCTGTTGATGTACTATATGATAGAATAACTTTAAAATTATCAGTTATGGATGAATTAAGATTTAAAGGAAAGTGGAACCAGTTAAAAGGAAAAGCAAAACAACAATGGGGCAATCTCACTGACGATGACTTAACTTACATTGAAGGAAAGGAAGATGAGCTTTACGGTAAAATGCAAGAGAAAACTGGTAAAAGTAAAGATGAAATTAGAAAGTGGTTTGATAAGCAAATGGAAGACTTAGATTAAGATGTTAATCTTGCACAGTTTATCAAACTCTAAATGAATATACAATGGATAGTAAAAGAAACAACTCTTTTGCTATCCATTTTTATTTACACAGGAATCAAATAAGCCGATATAATATGACTTCCCAATCCAAGTAATACGAAAACATGAAAAATGGTGTGCACAAACTCCTTTTTAGCCAATGCATATATCACCGAGCCAATAATATAGAACAACCCTCCAATTGCTAGCCAATACAGCACAGAAAGACAATCATTCTCTATTGCCATCCTAATTGTGGGTCTTATTGCAATAAGCACAGTTAGCCCCATCAACACATACGATGCAGTCTTTAAATGACTGTTCTTTTTAAAAGGCCTGAAATTAAAACCAATCCCAATTAAAGCAATTACCCACACTATAATAAAGAGCGACCAGCCCCACATACCCTCTTCACGCAGCAGTATTAAAGAGAATGGAGAGTAGCTTGCAGCAATCAATATATAGATACTGGCATGATCAAAATGTCGAAGCACCTTCTTTGTTTTAGGTTTTTGCACATAATGATATACCGTAGAAGAGAGCATACAAACAAACATTCCAAACCCAAAAATAGTGTGTGCCAATATAGCCCAGCTGTTTTCTGCAGCAGATGCTTTAGATATAAGAATATAAGAGCCCACCACTGCCATCACCACTCCAAATGCATGAGTAAGATAGTTTGCTTTCTCCTCTCTTTCGGTGTAGAACTTCAAGTTTGCCATAGATTACATTTTAGATACTCTTGTTATTATCAAATAGTCTGCTCCTTGCCACCATACATGCACCCACAATGCCCGCTTTGTGTTTCAGTTTCGACATCTCTATTTTTGAGTCTCTATTTACAAGGCTCAAAGAGTGTTTTCTTATTGCACTCTTTATTGGGAGTAATAGAAATCCCTCTACTTGCGATAGCAATCCACCAATAACAACCAACTCTGGATTAAATATATTGATAAGCCCTGCAATATATTTGCCAAGTGTATAACCTACATCTTCAATAATTTCAATACACAATGGATCCTCCTTAGCAACAGCATTCAAAATATCAGTTAGAGTTAGTTTGTTTAAATCTTTCACCTCCTCTGTTAGAATAGAACTTTCACCATTGTTTATTCGTTCAATCACCATTCGGTGTATAGCCATACCCGATGCCTCTGTTTCTAAACAACCTTTTTTCCCACAGTGACAAAGAATCTCATTATCAAATATGGGAAAGTGACCAAACTCACCCGAGAAACCCGACTTGCCATAGTAAGGTTTTCCATCTATAATAATTCCTATGCCAAGACCCCAACTGATATTTACAAAAATAACATTCTTCTCACCTTCCACTACACCTGCCATATATTCTCCCAAAGCCATGGCACGTGTATCATTATCGATGCCCACATTGAAATTGAGTTTTTCTGTCAAAATTTCTGTAATAGGTTGCTCGCTAAAGTAGAAACTACTATAGCTATACCCCGATTCAGGGTTTACCCGTCCCGATATATTGAGATTAATATTAAAGAGTCGCTCTTTAGGAACCTTCACATTATCTATGTAGTTTTGAAGATGTTTATGGAGGATATCAAATGATTCAGGTGTGTTTTCAAATTCAAACTTTATACCCATTTTATAATCTATCATCTCGCCTTTAAAGTTCATCAAGGCAATGTTGAGGTGCTCTCTGCTCATGTCTGCACCAATAAAATAGATAGAGTCTGGTTTCAGCCCATACAAAATAGGATATCTGCCTCCTGATGTTTGCACTTTACCATACTCTATTATCAGCTCTTGCTCTTGGAGCTCGTTTATGAATTTGGTTATAGTAGGAATGCTTAAATCCAACTCTTTAGACAATTCAGTAATAGTATTATTACCTTCATTGATAAAGTGATTGATTATGTTTTTCATTATCTGAACGTTTTTTGCGTTCTTATCGTATTTCAGAAAGAAACTTTTGGTCATATCATTAAGTTAAATAGGAAAGTGAGTAAATTAAAAGAATACACTTATCACTGCAAAGATAATAAATAAATTGTTTAAGTGTTCTTTTGCTTCATTTATAAATACTTATTCCAAAATATTATAACTTTTAAGCCTCTTTACTCTTAAATATAGTTTATATTTGAACGAGAAAGTCATTATTTCGGCACTAAATAGAGGTCCCATCTATTAGTTACAAGTATTATTCACATCTTGATAGGCTGAAATTTTAAAAATTTAGATAATTTGGAGATTTCTATTGCTAAAATCTAGATAAGAATGCGTAAATTTGGTGTCCATATTACAGTAGATAAAATAAACCCTATAAAATAAATTTATTATGAGTTTTTTGACAAACGACAAACTTACAATTGTAGGAGCTGCAGGTATGATTGGCTCAAATATGGCACAAACTGCTGCTATGATGCGTTTAA
>JAAZCL010000272.1 GCA_012513315.1 Bacteroidales bacterium
ATATGATACTGAGTATGCCAATAAATGTTTAGCTGCAGCTAAGCTAAGTTTTAATTACTTGATAGAGAATCCAGAAGAAAAGCCATTTATACAAGGTGACTTTGATACTGGAGGTTATCAAACTCGTGATTATGACGACAAATTATGGGCAGCAGCTGAGTTATGGGAAACCACGGGAGAAGACAAATACCTAGAATATTTTGAAAAAGCAGTAGCCGAAATTGATTTCAAGTCTGATGAAAATTGGGATTGGGGCAATGTTACAAATCTTGCTCTTTTCACTTATATTCTTTCAGATAGAGAAGGAAAGACTCCAAATGTAATGTCATCCATAAGAGAAAATATAATTAAAACTGCCGATACCATCACAAGAAAATCTCAGTCCGATATGTATGGTCGACCACTCGACCTGTATTATTGGGGATGCAATGGCACCGTTGCCAGACAAACCCTCAACTTATTTGTTGCTAATAAACTTCAACAAAATAACACTTATAGAGTAGTTGCTCAAAATGCAGTTGACCACCTTTTCGGTAGAAACTTCTATAATAGATCCTTTGTTACCGGTTTAGGACATAATCCTCCAATGAACCCACACGATAGAAGATCAGGAGCTGATAAAATTGTAGCGCCATGGCCCGGATATTTAGTAGGCGGTGGACACTCAGCAACCGATTGGGTAGATTTAGAAGATGACTATGCACGTAATGAAGTAGCTATAAACTGGCAAGCTCCACTAGTATTTGCACTAGCTTGGATGTTGAAGTAAACCTGTGTCTAACCCACATTATATAGCTGTGGAGCTTCGGGACCAAGAGGGAGCCCAAGCAGTATCCATGCAGTTAATAGAGCTGTCCATCCAATAAAAAATGCAATAGAATATGGTAACATGTTTCCTACTACAGTTCCAAAACCTGCTTCTTTTTGATATTTTTGAAAATAAACTATTATTAGTGCAAAGAAACTCATCATTGGTGATATAATGTTTGTAACACTATCTCCTACCCTATAAACAGCTTGAGAAAGTTCGGGCGAATACCCTAGTAACATAAATATTGGAATAAATATAGGAGCCATAATTGCCCATTTTGCAGATGCACTTCCCATAAACAGGTGTATAAATGCAGAAAATATTATAAACATTATCACCAATGGAATCAAACTAATATTAAGACTCTGCAAGAACTCTGCTCCAGAAATTGCAAGCAGTACACCAAGATTACTCCATTGGAACCAAGCAACAAACTGTGCAGCGAAGAAAACAAGTACCAAGAAAGAAACAAGTGTTTTAAAACTTTGATTCATTCCATTAATTACATCCGATGATTTTTTGAATGTACCAACCGTATATCCATAAACAATACCTAAAGAAGAAGCAATAAGAAATAAAAATGCGATAAAGCCTCTAAGTAATGGAGAGTGTAAGATAGAATTGTCGGGGCCTCTTAAGAAACCATTATCAGGAACAATGGCAATCAGTATCAATACCAACCATATCAGTGTTGCAATTCCGGTATTCCTAAGACCTTTACGTTCTACAGGCGTTAATTTAGTAATAGCTTCTGGTTCAACATCACCAGTATATTTACCCAATCGAGGTTCAACAATCTTATCTGTAACAATAGTGCCTAAAATTGTAATAAGGAAAGTAGAAACAAACATAAAGTAGTAATTGGCAGTAGGCATAACTACATAATCTGGATCTAATATTTGTGCGGCCTCAGTAGAAAGACCCGCAAGTAGAGGGTCGATAGTTCCAATTAAAATATTAGCACTAAAACCCCCGCTAACACCTGCAAATGCCGCTGCCATACCAGCTATGGGGTGCCTGCCGAGTGAGTGAAATATTACACCTGCAAGTGGAATAATAAGTATGTAACCCACGTCCGAAGCAACATTAGAAAGCACACCCGTGAAAACAACCATAAAGGTTACACTTTTGGGAGGAGCTTTTACAAGCAAAGCTTTAACTGCAGTACCAATAAATCCGCTACTCTCAGCAACACCAATACCCAGTAAAGCCACCATAACAATGCCAAGAGGTGCAAAGCTGGTATAACTTGAAACCATTTCAAGAAGAACTCTGTGTACTCCCTCTTTTGAAAGAAGATTAATTACATTAACAGTCTCACCTGTAGCAGGATGAATCCCATTCCAACCAAGTATCCCTCCAATTGCAGAGATTATAAGTGTGATGAGGGCAAATATTGCAAATAATATTGCGGGATGTGGTAATGCGTTTCCGCCTTTTTCAATAAATCGTATAAAACCTTTGTTTGTAGTTGACTTGTTTTCTGACATTTAACTATCACTTTTTCATCTTAAAATTACAGAATAACCCTTAGATGTGTAAATTTTATATAATTTTTAATTGGCAAAGATAAAATAAAGATGCAATTATCCATAATTAATGGTATTTTTGTTTTTAACAATAGTTGCAACTAAAATCCATAAAACATGAACATACCATTAAACTCTTACTTCAGGCATACCAACTTTTGGCATATTATCTATATGCATATGGTTATGGCACTAACCCTTATCTCTTTAAATATATACCCTATACACTCTCAAGTAAGTGAAGTCAACTACGACGAATCCAAAGTTTCACCCTACTTACTCCCTTCTATCTTAAGATCACATGGTGGAATTGAAATAAATAATGCATCGGACTGGGAGGAATTTAGGAGAGCCGAGATTATAAACAGCTTTGTTGAACATGTTTACGGCAGGGTGCCCGGAGAGATTGATACAATGTTGATAAACATAACAGAACAGGGCACTTATCTAAACGGTGCTGCCAACAGAATGCAGGTTACCCTTACAGTTGTTAAAGATGATAAAAAACACAGTGCCGATTTACTTATATACCTTCCTTCAAATAAAGAAAAAGTTCCAATATTTCTTGGATACAACTTTCAAGGGAATCACTCAATTGTACCTGATGAAGAAGTATTTATAACAAAATCGTGGGTACCAATAAACCAGTCAACTGGAGTAGAAACCAATATTGCAGTTGAGCATTCTCGTGGTTCAATGAGTAGAAGATGGCCATTGGAGATGATAATTAATGAAGGTTATGGTATTACTACTCTATACAGAGGAGATATTGATCCAGACAAAGACGACTTTAGTGACGGTGTACATCCACTGTTTTATCATAAAAGCCAGCAAGACCTCATAAAGATGAATGGGGAACAATTGCAGCTTGGAGCTGGGGATTATCACAAGTGATGAATTATCTTGAAACTGTAGATAAGATAGATAGCGAAAAAGTAATTGTGATGGGCCACTCCAGACTGGGAAAAGTATCACTCTGGGCTGCAACTATCGACAAGAGGTTTGCAGCATCCATCTCAAATAATTCAGGAGCAATGGGTGCAGCACTTTCAAGAAGAAATTTTGGAGAAACTGTTGAAATTATAAATACAAGTTTCCCTCATTGGTTTAGTGGCAGCTTCAAAAAATACTCTAAAAAAGAGTACATTATGCCTACAGACCAACATATGTTAATTTCTTTAATAGCGCCACGCCCGGTTTACGTAGCAAGTGCAACAGAAGATCTTTGGGCAGATCCTCTCGGAGAGTTTCTATCTTCCAAAGAAGCATCTGTTGTATATAACCTTTATGATATTCAAGGATTGTCATCAACTCAAATGCCACAACCCGATTCACCAATAATAGGAACTGTTGGCTATCATTTAAGAACCGGCAAACATGATATAATCAAATACGACTGGGAGCAATATATCCGATTTGCAAAGTATAATAATATAGAGTAATCACTCCTCCTCCATTAAAAAGGAAATAGGATCTGCAAGATACTCCATTACCTTATATATAAACCTAGTAGCTTCACCACCATCAACAATTCTATGATCAACGGTTAGCGAAAGAGGCATTACATGGCCAACTACAATCTCCTCATCTCTTACCACGGGTTTTTTAAGAATTCGTCCTATCCCTAGAATTCCTGCTTGTGGGTAATTTAATACAGGAGTTGCGTATATCCCTCCAATAGAACCAAAACTGGTGATACTAAAAGACCCACCTCTCATTTCATCAAGTGACAGCTTTCTATTTCTAGCTTTATTTGCCAATTCACCAATTTGCTTGGCAATCTGAAAGATTGTTAGTTTGTCTGCATCACGAATAACAGGTACCATCAAACCATCGGGGGTATCAACAGCCACTCCAATGTGATAACGATTTCGGTATATCATCCTGTTGTTTTCAATATCAATTTGAGAATTAATTTGCCTATGGTGTTTTAATGCTTGTGCTACAGCTTTTACAATAAATGCGAGGTATGTTAGATTTACGTCTTTGTTTGCAAAGCGTTGCTTATATCTGCTTCTAACCTGCATCAATTCATAAATATCAACCTCTTCAAAAACCGACATTTGAGCGGTATTATGTATCGATTGAAGCATGTTCTTAGCTATAGCTTTTCTTATTTGTGTAAGAGGCACATAAGTTTCATCTCCCTTATTATCATCTATTCTTATGTTTGGAGTTGAAATATAGCCCTGCTCGGCGTTAGCTTTAAACTCCCTTATATCAGATTTTTTCACCCTCCCCGAAGGACCACTTCCTTCGACTTTATTTATATCTATTCCCAGATTTTTTGCCATTGCTCGTGCCACTGGAGTTGCCAAAGCCTTACGTGGAGCTTCACTTGTATCTAAAGAATATTCTTCAGCCTCGTTACTTTCGGGCATAATGGCATTCTTTGCCGCAACTTCCATAGTACCTACAACAGCACCTGCATCATCCTCAGATTCAGAAATAGGCTCTGTAACGGTTTTTTCAACCTGTCCACTGTCCACCTCTTTCTCAATTCTCTCCTCTTCAGACTCAACACTATCTTTCGACTCACTGATTTTTGCGGCTTCACTGCCTTCTACTTGAATATCCACAAGTGGAGAGCCAACCTTAATAATATCACCAACTTCTCCGTGTGTTTTCAGAATTACTCCGTCCTTTGGAGAAGGGATATCGGCTACCACCTTGTCTGTCTCCATTTGCACAAGTGAATCGCCAACTTTAACTTCTTGACCCTCCTTCACATACCACTCCAAAACGGTACCTTCCTCAAGGCCCTCTCCCAAATCTGGAAAATTAAATATAAACTTCATACGGCTAATTTTTATTAGATAGATTTTAAGTTATTACAAGCATTAATATCTAAAAGATTTTTCTATTTCATAAAAGATGCGCTCAGGAGAAATGATATAGTAGTTTTCGCCTTGAGCTAACGGAACAACAGTATCGTAACCCATTACTCTTCTAGGAGGGGACTCAAGTGACAAAAACGCCTCTTCGTTTGCAATAGTAACCAATTCAGAACCAACACTAAATGATTCATGAGCTTCTGCAACTGCTACCATTCTTCCCGTTTTTCTTATCGATTTACCCACAGTTTCTCTATCAATTGGATAAATACTTCTTAAATCGATCAGCTCAACAGAAATACCAGCTTCATTAGCTATTTCAATTGCTTTCTGACACTCCCTTACCATTGCTCCAAATGCAATAACTGTAACATCACTACCCTCTTTTACTACTCTTGCCTTCCCTAGTGGCAATGTAAACTTCTCTTCCGAAACCTCTTGTTTTATGGCCCTATAGATGCGTTTAGGTTCCATAAATATTATAGGATCCTCGCTCTCAATTGCTGATATCAACAGACCTTTAGCATCATAAGGTGTTGAAGGAATAACAACCTTTAATCCTGGTAGATGGGCAAAAAGGGATTCTGGGCTCTCAGAGTGATGCTCCAAAGCATTAACACCACCACCATAGGGAAATCGAATAACCATAGGAACCTTAAACTTCCCTCTAGATCTGTTTTGCATTCTCGACACATTAGAAGCAATCTGATTAAATGCAGGATAAGTAAAACCATCAAATTGTAGCTCCACAATAGGCCTTAGTCCAGATATAGCCATACCCAATGCAGTACCCACAATTCCCGATTCGGCTAAGGGTGAATCAAATACTCTTTCAACACCATATTTTTTTTGCAAACCTTCTGTTACACGAAATACACCGCCTTCAACCCCTACATCCTCACCGTATACAACTATACTTTTATCCTCATTGAGTTTGATATCCAGCGCATTGTTAATCGCCTTCACCATTGTCATTACACTCATTTCCTATTCTCCTTCCAGCTTAAAAATTGTTCATATTCAGCTTTTTGTCTCAAAAGTTCTTGCGGTATATCACTATACATATAGTTAAAAATATCATCTATCGGATATTTCTTATTCTTCTCTGCATCATTAAACTGAGCATCAATATCTTTTTTATACTCTTCCCTCAATGCCTCAACATCTAAATTCCAAATGTTATTAGCTTTCATATACTTCTCAAAACGAAGTAAAGGATCAACCAACGCCCATTCTTCTTCTTCCTCTTTTTTTCTATACTTAGAAGGATCGTCTGAAGTGGTATGAGCACCTAGCCTGTAGGTAAATGCCTCAATTAACACCGGACCATTTCCAGCAAGTGCATACTCAGCTGCTGTTTTGTATGCAAGATACATAGCGAAGAAATCGTTACCGTCAACCTTTATTCCGGGAATACCGAAGGCAACCGATTTTACAGCTAGGTTTATTGACTTAGTTTGTGATTTAACCGGAACCGATATAGCATATTGGTTGTTCTGAATTGTAAATATTACAGGCACCTGCCATACACCAGCAAAATTAAGCGATTCGCTAAAATCACCTTCCGATGTGCCACCATCGCCAATGAAAGTATAAACGGCCTCATCTTTTTTCTGTTGTTTTATTGAGTATGCAATTCCAGTAGCATGATGAAACTGCGTACCAATAGAAATGGCTATCGGCAAAGTATTATTGGCATTCTTAAAACTACCGCCATGCTCATTGCCAAGGTAAAAGAGAAACATCTCTTTCATAGTTACACCTTTTGCAAGGAGAACACCCATTTCGCGAAAAGCCGGAACAAGCCAATCCTGTTCACGTATATTCATACCAGCTGCTATGTGAATGGCTTCCTGCCCCAGATTAGGAGTGTATGTATACATCCTGCCCTGTCTTTGATAAGATATAGCCATTTCATCGGCAACTCTCTCATAAAGCATTTGTTTATAAGCCTCTATAATAGTTTCATCATCTAACGAGGGCATCAATTTTTTATTGACAACATGCCCTTCATCATCGATGATACGCAACATTTTATCTTCTAATGGGTTAAAGTCATGAAACACCTCAGGTAAATCTTTTTGAGTCATTTATCTGTCTATTTTGAACTTGTTTTATATTAATAAGCTGTGAATTACAATCGTGTATATAACATATAGCTATATAAATAGTTTTTGAATTAATTGCAAAGATAGCTATTTCTATTGTTTTGTTTTTAGAGGATTTTCGGATTCCTTAAAAAACTGCTCCTGGAGTTCCGGCACATTTATATCTTCTTTTATTTCTTTAATTGTATTTACAAACTGATCCACAACACTATTTAAGATAAGTTCTCCTGCCTCTTTATTAGCTTTTAAGCCATCACCCGAATAATGATTAGGGTATTGTGCATACCACCATATTCCTGTAAATACATGTTTTAAATTGTTTAAACGATCTAAATCTTTTCCTGATTGTTGATCAGCTTTTTCAGGGAATACTAAGTCAGGCACAATAGCTTTAACCATAGACGTTTCTCTATTTCCAGCATGTTGATCATATGGATCATGTTGTGTCAATGCTTCTGCTTTATCAAGTACCTCCCTATCGTAGGATACTTGGTACCAATAAAGTGAGTAATCTCTTTTTTTAGATAGTTGCGACATACCAAAATAATTCAGAAATGAGTTATTACCACCATGACCGTTTATAATAATTATTTTATCAAAACCATTTCTGTTTAGCTCATCCAAAGTTTCCTGCAGAACATTCCATATAAGTTCTGGAGAATAGGCTATTGTTCCCGGTTGATGACGTGCTTCATTTATTTGGCTGAAATAATACCAAGGAAACACTACTGTGTACTCCTTTTCAGCTGCACGTAATGCAATCTCTCTTGCTGTATACAAGTCGGTACCAAGAGGCATATGAGGTCCATGCTTTTCAAAGACTCCAATGGGTAAGATTACAGTTTTTGAACTTTTATCTACAGCTTTAACAAAATCAGGTGCAGTCAACTCCTCCAGTTTATATGGTATTTCCTGAGCGTTAATATTAGAGACAAATAAAATTGCAAAACAAATTAATATACTTCTCATAATAAGTTACTTTATAAAAATTCCGCACACTTTACATTAATACGTTTCCTAGATATATTTAATCAATACACAAAGCTCCAGCCCCTAAAATGCCGATATCATGAAGATCAGAAGTCAATATCTTTATCTTTTCAATTGAATTTGGATAAGGAAAGTCTTTCAAGTTTTCATACATCGACTTTTCAAAAAGATCAAAAGATTTAGCAATCGACCCTCCAAATATAATGGTCTCAGGATCAATAATCAATATAATTATTTTAACAAGCATTGATAGGTGCAACCCGTATTCATTATATACCCTTATAGCTTCTAAGTCTCCTTCCTTTGCTTTTATAGCAGCTTCATAACCTGTCATGTTTGCAGTTCTAACAAAAAAGCTGCTACCACAATAATCTTCTAAAATTGAATCTAAGTAAGGTATTTCACCAAATTCACCTGAGCCGCAATTAGAGTCAAGTAAGAGGTGATTATTTTGTATTATGCCACCACCAACTCCCGTACCTAAAGTAACACCTACAAAGTTTTTAAAATCTCTACCCTTACCAAATATTTTCTCTCCATAAGCAAAACAATTGGCATCATTATCTATATATACAGGTATATTAAATTCAGCCTCTAATAGATCTTTTAAATGCACCTCTTCCCAATATTTGATGTTCTGCACATTATAAACAATGCCTTTATTTTTATCTACAACACTAGGCACTCCTATACCAATTGCTTTTGTATTGTTATTCTTTAATTGGCGAATTACTCCTTTTAAAATATTTAAAGTGACGTCACCACCTACTTGCGCTTGAGTGTCGGCTGAAACTTGTCTTACCATGGACTCTCCTTCAATAAGTCCACCCTTTATAGTTGTGCCTCCCATATCAATACCGATAATGTTTTCCATATAAATCCTTTTTTTAAATGTATAAAATTAAGTAGTTATTGACTATATGTTACATGAACATATTAATTTAAGAATCATATATCGTAACATTATAATCAAACATATTTACATTAAATATTAAGAAATCAATGCCTTGCTCGCCTCAATTATCATATCCGCAGTTCCCTCAATTCCAAATTTTGAAGTTTCTACAGTCATGTCATATTCATTAAGGTCGTTCCAATGTTTTCCGGTATAATGTTTACTATAATTATCACGCTCTTTGTCCTTTACAGCCATCACCCTCTCTGCATCGTCAGCATCAACTCTATAATTTAGTACAACTCTTTTCTTGCGAAATTCATTGTTTGCATGCACAAATACATTAAAACAATTTTTATGGCCTTTAAGAATAAAGTTTGCTGCACGCCCTACAATTACGCACGATTCATGAGCTGCTATATTTCTTATTACACCCGTTTGAGCAATAAATAGTTTATCATTTGGCGGAATTACCTCATTCACATATGCATAATTATTATTATACAATTTATCCAATAGTCCGTTTGGTATTTTCTGCTCATACTTCTCTACATATTCGGGAGTAAAACCACTAGCAATTGCAGTTAAATCAATAAGTTGACTATCATAAAATG
The DNA here is from genome assembly GCA_012513315.1 of Bacteroidales bacterium. GTDB lineage: Bacteria > Bacteroidota > Bacteroidia > Bacteroidales > Dysgonomonadaceae > Proteiniphilum. The sequence continues at coordinate 9,782 of JAAZCL010000272.1, forward strand.
CTATACCAAGCTTCTTGGCAATAGCCTCGCCCACGGCATGACCTCCACTTCCATACTGACGTGATATTGTAATAACATAATTATCGGTAGTCATATAGGGCAGCGAAACAAAATCTCTAACCATTGAAGGTTTCAGGTATTTATCAATAAATAATACTCTCTTTTGATAGAAACTGGCAATTGTACCCACAAACAGGGCGGCCATAACGGTACCCTCACGCACACCCTCCAGCCTGTCATGAAATATAAAGGCTAAGCTAATAGCCATAATTACAAAAGTAGTATCAATAGCAACTTTTGTCTTACCAAAATTCTTATTGTAAGCACGAGATATAACAAGCGTTAAACCCTCACCGGGGAGAAGTCCCACATCCGCTTTAAGTTCCAGGAATATACCAAATGCCATCACAAAGCAACTAACTACAACCGCAACAAGTTGCCACATGTAATTATCCGGCACAAGAGAGCTAGTAAGCCATAAATTAACGTCAATAAAAAACCCAAACAAAAATGTAAGAGGTAGTTGAATAATTTGGTCGAAACCCGTTTTACTTCTTAGTATTAAAATCTGAATTAACACCAACAGAGAGTTCACAATTATTGCAAATGTTCCAACAGTGATATTGGGTATAATAAGATTAAGGACATAAGGCATAGAGGAAATGGGACTAGTTCCCAAATCAGACCTTATAGATAATGCTACTCCATGTGCTACAATAAATATACCTAGCACAAGCAGTAAAATACGTAAACCCAATTTTTCTTTATTCATATACACATAAATACTTGATGAAACTTGCAACCTTTATAAATGGAATCAGAAAATGTTAACCTAATATCCTTATGGATAATTACTAGCAAAAATAACAAAAAATGAGCACAAAAAAAACTGTCGCTCAATTAAGAGCAACAGTTTCATAACATTTACTTACAAGTTCTTTCTAAAGCATTAAGCTGCTTTCACTTTCGAGTTCTCTACTCCATAGCCTAATCTTGTGATAACCTTCTCAATCTCATCAATTGATACTTTCTCATCATCAAAATTTGCTTTTACTCTACTTGCGTTGAACATAACGTTTACACTTTCCTGATCAACACCATCTAATTTTTTCATTGCCCCCTCAATCTTCTGTATACATGATGGGCACGTTAAAGTTTCTAATTGTATTGTTGCTGTTTTCATATTTGTTGTTGTTTTCATAATTTATTCTCTTTTTTTTAAATTGTTCTTATTAATTTCTACTACAAATATAGCCTTAAACTATACCCTAAACTGTCACTTAAGAGACACCTTGTTTGTTTTCAAGACTATTAACTTATCCTCTTGATTTAAAACGCGTTAATCTCATCCCATTGAGTATAACCACAAGTATACTAAGCTCGTGAACCAACATACCAATTGACATATTAACCCAATTGCTGAAGAGCAAACCTGCAAATAAAACAAGTACTACACCCACTGCAATTACAATATTCTGCTTCATATTCCCTGCAGTTGCTTTCACCAGCCCCAATGCATGAGTGAGGTGATTAAAATCTGAGTTCATCAACACCACATCCGAAGTTTCAATTGCCACATCCGTGCCGCTACCCATTGCAATACCAATATCGGCAAGAGCAAGCGAGGGACTGTCGTTTACACCATCACCAACAAAAGCAACAATCTTGCCTTCATCTTTAAGCTTTTTGATGTAAGCCGATTTATCCTCAGGCAACATATTACCAAAAGCCTTTGTCATGCCAATCTCCCTGCTCACTACATCAACAGTGCCCTGGTTGTCGCCCGAGAGCATAATCAACTCCTTAACACCCATTCTCTTCAGCTTCAATAAATCTTCCTTCACACCAGGGCGAATTTGATCACGCACACCCATCAAGAGCTGCAGCTTGCCATCCATTGAAGTTAATACAAGAGAATTACCCCCACTCACTAACCTCTCAATATCTTTTAAAGCTTCATCGCTTAACTCAACATTCTCTCTCTCCATTAAAGCCACGTTACCAACTGCCATTCGGCTACCATTGACATAAGCCACAATACCACCTCCCTTTACAACCTCAGTGTTTTCAACAACAGAAAAAGTAGTATCCCCTATCTCATTAATAACTGCTTTTGCAAGTGGATGGTCGGATTCACGTTCTATACTCGCCAAGTAACCAAGCACATCACTATTATTGGTATAATGAACAGTTTCAGAAACCGATGGATTCCCAACAGTTAGAGTACCAGTTTTATCAAACACAATTGTGTGGACATTACTAAAATCGGTTATAACCTCGCTGCCTTTTAGCAATACACCATTTTTAGCACCATTACCAATACCCGCCACATTAGATACAGGCACACCAATAACTAATGCACCAGGACAACCAAGAACCAGTATTGTTATTGCAAGCTCAATATTCTGAGTAAAAAGCCACACTGCAAACGCCATGAGAAGCACTGCGGGAGTATAATATTTTGAGAATCTATCTATGAATCGCTCGGCCTCCGACTTCGAGTCTTGTGCTTCTTCCACCAACTCAATAATTCTTCCAAAGGTTGTATCCTCACCCACTCTATCGGTTAGAATATGAATTGTTCCATTCTCTAGTATTGTTCCGGCAAACACCTTAGAATCTTTTTGTTTTTGAACAGGAAGAGACTCCCCCGTGATACTTGCCTCGTTGATATAACCCTCACCAAAAATTACAGTACCATCAACAGGCACTTTAGCGCCGGTTCTTACTTGCAGCATATCGCCCTCATCAACATCATCCACATCAACCATTTCAAACTCCCCATTTGGCATTTGTTTAAAAGCACTCTCGGGAGCCATCTCTGTTAGCTCTTTAATTGCAGAACGAGTTTTATTTAATGTGCGCTGCTCGAGGTAAGCACCAAATAAAAAGAGGAAAGTTACAATTGCCGACTCCTCATAATTCTGAATCAGAAATGCACCAATAACAGCAATAGTTACCAACACATCAATACTAACCACCTTTACCTTCAATGCCTGGTAAGCTTGTATTGCAATGGGAGTTGCACCAATTACAGATGCAATAATCAAAGCTATGGTAAACACTTCATTACTACCAGCAGCCCAAAAGCTTATATAAGCTGTGGCAATTAAAATTGCACTTAAAAGCGTAATATTGTTCTTATTTCTAAATATAAATCTTTGCATATAGTTCTAATTTTATATTGACAAAGGTAAGGATAGGGAAAGATTTTATTTGTCACTTAAGCGACACTGTTGCAAAACATATTTTAGTACAAAAAGCCAAAAAGCCAAAGTGGTATTTTATTTGCAAAACCAATCTCAATATCATCTGCTGCAATGAAAGCATTTTCAAGTCCCATAATCTGCTCCCTCCCTTTATTTCTACCTCCAATCTCAAAATTATAAAGATCATCAACATTAAAATCTGTTTTTTCACTGAAGTCAACCTCTGCCACCTGTTTTAACTGATTACAGAAGAAAGTTTCTCGTACATTCCCTTTATCCGGCATTTGACTACCTGAATATGCGTAATTGTAATTTGTATTCTGCAAGTATATCTTTTCAGGCTTGGTAAGTTTACCCAATCTGCCACCTTTTTGCTCAAGTGTTTGTATGATCTGCCCTCTTTCCAAATATCTGATATAAGACAAAAGACTATTCCTCGTCACCTCTATTTTTCCGCTAAGCCGACTAATATTTGGTGTAAATGGCACCATATTCGCAATTACATAAAGCAACTTTTTTATTTTATCTATAGAATAATAATCAATATTTTCTACAGATGGTAAATCTGTCTCTAAAACAACATTTACCGTCTGAATCAATCTTGCATGGTATGAAATAATATTCTCTTTATAATATGGAAAATAACCGTACTTAAGATAATTGTCAAAAGCAGGAAGAATTTTTACTTTACTAGTAATATCTGAAGAAATTTCAATATGATTATTTAACAAATCGGGTAACGATATATCATTGTAATTAACCAATCCTTCAATTGATAAATACTCTCTAAAAGACATGCCTGGCAATGAATACAGTACAGCTCGTCTACTTAAATCTGCCTGACCTTTATATATTTCCAAAATAGAAGATCCAGTTAAAATAATATTAAGCTCTGGAAAAGCATCATACAGGTTTTTAATTTCTTGCGACCAATTTTTATATTTATGAACTTCGTCAAGAAATAGATATTTCCCCCCTTGCATTACAAAGCTAGTACCTAAATCATACAGACTATTTGCCGAAAACCATATGTGATCTAAACTAGCATATAACACATTTTTAGGTGTATTTACATAATTCTTTTTTATGTGTTGAAAAACCAAAGTAGTCTTACCACTACCCCTTGCACCAAGAATAAAAATAAGCCTGTTGGTCCAGTCTATCTTTTCATGTAAAAACCTTAGAAAACTCATATTTACATTTTGCAGCTGACCAAAGAAAATTGAATAAAGTTGATCCATATTATTTTATTTTTATCACAAATATACAAATTGCTTTTTACAAAAAGCATTTTGTAGCCTTTTTTGCTCTTTGTAAACAACAGTTGTTGTGCAAATATGCTTTCTTTAAGCAACACATTATCATTATAAAACTTCCTAAAAGATTAAACTGTGTACATGTTACAGTAATATGATTTAAGCATATTTAATTTTGTATTCCATAAATTTATCATCCATTTAATAATGCATTAGGAGTTTTATAAAAATATACTACTGATTAAAAATCTGTAAAAACCATATGTGTTGATACGGCAATTCTATTCCATACATTAATTACTCCAATTGCAATAATTATCTGTGCAATCTCGTTGTCAGAAAAATTTTCTTTTGCCTCATTATATGTATTTTCAGTTAAACCATTATCAGCGATTTTGGTAATCTCTTCCGTCATTTTCAAAGCAGCCTTCTCTTTTGCATCAAATAAAGGAGATTCCCACCATGCAGAAACTGCAAATATACGTCGCGCAGTTTCTCCATTCTCAAGCGCATCCTTAGTATGCATATCTATACAAAAGGCACAACCATTAATTTGTGAGGCACGAATCTTAATCAACTCTTTCAAACTTCTACTCAAATCGGTAGAATTTAAATACTTTTCTAAACCATACATTGCATTATAGGCCTCCGGTTCAAGCTCGTTAATTTTTATTCTCTTTACCATCATTTTAAATGTTTTGATTACATAATTTATATATTCTCTGTATTTAAAATAACAAAGTAACTCCTTAAAAGTTAGCATATAAACAATAATTGTATTTTCTAATTTTATATTGATAAAGATAGGGAAATAGCTTATGTGTGAACTTCCTAATAAATTAAACTGAATAGAGATGGTATTGTTTACACAAACTACCTACTAACTCTTGACCAACTCCCTACCAACTCCTAATCAACTCTGTATATAAAGGGAGTTTAATAGGACTTGGTACGAACCAGCTAAGAAGAAAGCACGGATCAAACATGAAGCAAACTACAATCTCATCAAGTAAATGAACATTCCGTTTGAAATCACGTTTTAACATTTAAATAAAGTAGACAACCAAAACCAAATAGTAGACAACCAAAGCAAGATATATGAAGAGAGCGCCTATATTTTACCTGATTACACTTTTAATTACTCTTGGGTGTAATACCAAACAATCTGATGATAATAAAAAAGATATAATAGCAGTAATTGATTCCATATTTCAACCAAAAGAAGAAAAGAGAAGTTTAACAGCAAATGATATAACACTCAATAAAGACATCCAGTATGAAAACTATCTACTTGATGATGAGTACCCATACAACGATACTGTTAGAACTTTTCAGTGGGATAAAATAAAAGAGAAGCTTGCACACATAGATAATGAAGTTGCAAAGGGTGGTAACTGGGCTATATTTAGCAATTACAAAAACATGAATGGCGAAGCACCCACAGTAGCCGATTTTGTGAGAAACGAATATAAACGAGTGTCAGATCAATATGGAGTAGAACGATACCAGTCGGTTCCCCTATACACTTCAGATATCGACACCACCCTTACACGCTATGGAAGAGATGGATGGTTGGTTAAAATTTTAGATAGTGACACAACTGAAATGGTTAAAGTATCGGGA
>JAAZCL010000273.1 GCA_012513315.1 Bacteroidales bacterium
AACTTTATCTGGTAATGCATATATGGGTTACTATGCCGGTACTCAAGAATATGAAATTATATATCAGACTGAGGAAGTAATGGCATTAAGAGCAAACAATACTGTTGAAAGTCAAGATTGGGTATTTGTTTATACTCTAGAAGAGCTAAATGTTGAAGCTCCTCCTGCACCTAAAACATTAAAAGCAGTACCTCTATTTGAAGACTTTGAAGGTGATGAATATTTAGTGTTTAGTCAAGACGATATGGGCGGTGCTGCTAAGAGTGCTGTAATTGGTAACCCTGTGCCACTTCCTATAAACGAATCATTGAATGTTTTTCGTTACTGGAAATCTAACGGATTTTATAGTAACTTATCTTTCACTGCTCCTGATTATAAATTCGATCTAACTACCCAAAATAAGATTAGAGTGAAGGTGTTTATACCTTCTTTCAATGATTATTCTACAGAAAATGCTGTGGCAGGGGATTGGATTGCCAACAAGAAGTTATTGCCTCAACTGGCAATTAAACTTCAAGATAGCGACCATCCTGCTCCGTGGGAAGGACAAACCGAAATAGTGAAAGCTGATCTTGAACTAAACAAGTGGCATGAGCTTGAGTTCGATTTCTCTGATGTTGCTGGTAGAGAAGATTACGACCGTATTGTAATTCAGTTTGGAGCTGAAGGTCACGGAGGATCGGGATTCTTCTATCTTGATGATTTTGAATTCAACAAATAATTAAAATGATTTATTGAGGCTGTTAGAATGAAATTTAGCAGCCTCAATATTTTATCTATTCACTAGTCTATCTTTTATATATTCATAACTCTCTCTTTTATATATCTCCTAATCTCTTTTTTAAATTCCCCTAATCTATATGATAAAAATGAACACAATCTTAATATCTCTGGCAATCATGCTCGCCGCATGTGGTGGTAGTGATAGTCCGCTTCCTAATGCTCCCGAGGCCGAAGTGGTGATAAAATGGGAGATGTCTCCTGCATCATTAAACTTTAATTCGTCAAGGGATACAAAAAGCATAATAGTTGATGCTAATGGTAATTGGACGGTTACATCTGACCAAGATTGGTGTACAATTGCTCCCAATAGTGGTGGAAATGGACAAACTGTTGTAAAAGTAACCGCAGCGAAGAATAGTGTTGAGGAGGCCAGAACGGCTGAGCTGCTGTTTGTATCGGGTGAATACAACCATAAATACAGTGTTGTTCAGGGTGCTGGTGAAATTGAAGACTATGTGCCATCGGGGTATAAAATGGTATGGAATGAAGAGTTTAACGCAGAAAGATTAAGCAGTGGCAAACCTGCTCTTCCTGATACAGAAAAGTGGTGGTACGAGAATCTGCCCAAAGGGGCAGTAAACAACGAGCTTCAGACCTATGTTGGTGGATTTCGTGGAAATGATACTGTTGCAGCAATTCACGATGGTACATTGAAAATAATTGCTCAAAAAAGTGGGAGTGATATAATTTCAGCAAGAATTAACACAATTGAAGCTTGGACATATGGTTATTTTGAAGCCAGATTAAGAGTTCCGGGTGGTAAAGGCACATGGCCTGCTTTCTGGATGATGCCTAAAGATTTCAATTCATGGCCTTTGGATGGAGAGATTGATATAATGGAGTATGTTGGTTTTAATAAGAATGTTGTACATTCTTCTATTCATACGCAATCGTACTATCATTCAATTGGCACTCAGAAAACTGGCACAAAGAATATTGAGAATGCAGAGACTGAGTTTCATATCTACGCTGTTGAATGGACAGCAGAATACATAAAAGGTTTTGTTGATGGTGTTGAGTATTTCAGATTTGATAATGATGGAACAGGTAATAAACATACATGGCCATTTTACTCTCCTTTTTATTTAAAACTAAATCTTGCTTGGGGAGGAGACTGGGGAGGAGCTCAAGGAGTTGATGAATCGGCATTGCCCGCAACTTATGAGATTGATTATGTGAGGGTATATCAAAAGTAGAAAATTTTAAATAATATAGACATTTGTAAAAAAATATAGAAGTAGTAATTTATGAAGAAGTATAATATTTTAATCTTATTATTGCCATTTATATTCTCATGTAATATTGGAAATGGTAGAGTGGGAAAAAGTCTAGATCCTGCCATAGCGGGCAAGATCGATAGCATCATAGCTCAAATGACAATCGAGGAAAAGATTGGGCAAATGTCGCAATTTACAGTGGATATAGTTGGTAAAGGGGGTAATGCTTTTTTTAGCGATGAGCCTTTTGAAATTGATCCTGTTATGCTTGATACGGTTATTGGAAAGTATAAAGTTGGGTCAATACTTAATGCGAGCAATACAAGAGCACAAACCACCGAAATGTGGGAATATATAATATCCACAATTCAAAAAAGAGCAATTGAAGAAACAGGTATTCCTATAATTTATGGAATTGATGCTATTCATGGCGCTACTTATACGGCAGGCGCAACATTTTTTCCTCAGGAGATTGGGATGGCTGCAACATTCAATCGCGAAATGGTTAAAGAGGGAGCACATATAACTGCCTATGAAACAAGAGCAAGCAATACTCCATGGGTGTTTTCACCAACAATGGATATTGGTAGAGATGCACGATGGTCTAGACAATGGGAGAGCTATGGTGAAGATAGTTACCTGAATGCTGAAATGGGTGTGGCCGCGGTGCGAGGCTATCAAGGAGATAATAAAAACAATGTGCATAATAGTAATCTTGCCGCATGCATAAAACACTTTATGGGATACGGAGTGCCTGTATCAGGTAAAGACCGCACACCAGCAGTTATTAGTGAAATTGAGCTGCGTGAGAAGCATTTTGAGCCGTTTAGAGCAGCAATTGTAGAGGGTGGCGCATTATCGCTGATGGTTAATTCAGGTATCATAAATGGAGTTTCAACACATGCTGATTACAGATTGATGACAGAATGGGTTAAAGAGGATCTTAATTTTGATGGTGTAATTGTAACCGACTGGGCCGATGTTCAGAATTTATATTCAAGAGATTATACTACAGAGGATTATAAAGGTGCAGTGAAAGCAGCAATTAATGCAGGTATTGATATGGTAATGGAGCCATATAATCTTGCTTTTTGTACTACATTACTAGAACTTGTTGAGGAAGGTGAAGTATCGCAAGCACGAATTGATGATGCTGTAAGAAGAGTTTTACGCTTGAAATACAGACTTGGTCTTTTTGAAAAACCATACTGGTCTAGAAGTGAATATCCTGATTTCGGAAGTACGGAGCATGAGGATTTAGCTAAGTATGCTGCCGACGAATCAATCACCTTGTTAAAGAATGAGGGTGATGTTCTACCCATAAGTGCCAATAGCCGTATACTGGTTGCAGGACCCAATGCCAACTCAATGCGCACTCTCAATGGAGGATGGAGCTATTCTTGGCAGGGCGAAAAGACGGAGGAGTTTGCGGAACAATACAATACAATTTTAGAAGCAATGCAAAATAAATTTGGAGCCTCTAATGTTCTTTATGAGCCAGGTGTTACATATAATATGGAAGGGCAATATTATGAAGAGAATGAGCCTGAAATAGAAAAAGCTGTTAGGGCTGCATCGGGTGTCGACTATATAGTACTTTGTATTGGAGAAAACTCATATTGCGAAACACCAGGAAATCTTGATGAGCTTACTTTATCCCCAAATCAAACTAACCTTGCTTTGGCATTACAAAAAACAGGTAAACCAGTAGTATTAGTATTAAATGAAGGTCGCCCCCGCCTAATTGAAAGAATAGAACCAGGTGCTGCTGCAATTGTACAGACTTATCTACCAGGCAACTTTGGTGGAGATGCATTAGCGGATATTTTAAGTGGTGACATAAATCCGAGTGGTAAACTGCCATATACATATCCAAAATATGAGCAAGGTTTAATCACTTATGATCATAAACCCGGACAAAATATTGAGGGGAAAATGGAGGGTGCTTATGATTATGGAGCACAAACATCGGTTCAATTTCCATTTGGTTATGGGTTAAGCTATACTACTTTCAGCTATTCAAATATATCCATTGACAATACTAGCTTTACTGCAGATGACATCATTAAAGTTTCGGTAGACGTTACTAACACTGGTGAAGTAGGTGGGAAAGAGTCGGTGTTGCTGTTTAGCAGCGATCTGGTAGCTTCATTGTCTCCAGATGTGCGTCGACTCAGAGGATTTGAGAAAGTATCTCTAAGGCCTGGTGAGGTGCAAACTGTTACCTTTGATATTAAAGGCGAAGACCTAGCTTTTGTAAACGAGAAGGGTAAATGGACTTTAGAAGAGGGTGAATTTATGTTGCAATTAGGCGATCAAACTGCAAATATTGTTTGCACACAAACAAAGGTTTGGGAAACAGCAAATAAGTAAATAAATTAAATAATTCTATACAGGAATATATATGAGCGGGAGCACTTTTATGAAGGTGTTCCCGTTTCTTTAAGGGTGTTATTATCAAATTTGTGGGGAATGATTATATTATACACAGTGTGTTATTATCTGATATGTGGGAAATGAACATGTGTTACATAGAGTATTATTAACAGATTAGCAAAGCAGTATTATACTTGATGAGGAAACTCTTTCTGTGCATCCTTCATAAATAACTCAAAAAGCCTTCTTAACTCTACTTCGTTTTCAGCTAACACCTCAATTCCAAGGGTGGGATTAATTGCCGAGCTATTGTAAACAGACATAATTTTGAGTGAATATTGTAGCCCATCAAACGTGGAATATTGTTCTAGTCGGTTCGTTCTTATGAAATGGAAAATAAATCCTTTCACCTTTTTAGGCAACCACCTGTAGTATAGCAAAGCCGAAAGATAGAAATTACGGGAGAATTTGCCCAGGCTATGTCCATTGCTATAGCGATCAAAATCAGATGCTAGCAGATAGTCGTAATACATATCTACCATTATCCCTGAATATCGCCCAAAGGATGGGCGAATTAAATCTACAGTCTCACGAAAAATAGGGTGGGTATCGGTAAAATTATCAATCTCTCTGTGCAGTAATATTCCTTTTTGAAAAGACAAAGGGTATATATCATAACTATTTCCTTTAACAAAATCTCCTATGAAATTGCCAACGGCCACCTGACGGTTTGTTCCTGAGAAATATATATGTGCTAGATAGTTCATTTTTTATATTCATTAAAATTAATCATCTCAGATTGCAAACCGTTTTCTGATATGTAATCATTTATAACTTCAAGAAACTGTGCACCAAACCGCTCAAGCTTCTTCTTGCCAAAACCATATATCTTAAGCAAATCTTTCTCAGTCTTAGGCATATAATCGGCCATTTGCACAAGCGTTTTTGTGTGAGCAACTATATATGGGGGCAGGTTTTCATTCTCGCTTATGTAGTTGCGTATCTGCACAAGTTCGTTTAACAAATTGGGGTGATTTGATTTCAATTGCACACTGGTCTTGCCTCTGCTATAAGACTTTACGCTGAAGTTGGGCAACTTAAACTTATTGCGCGACTGATAATATAACTCCACACTAAAATCATTATATGTTGCACTAATTAGATGTTTTTTTAAAGCAACCTCTGCATATATCGTCGAAATAGCCTCATCATATATCTTAGCATTTGTTTTACTATCCGTTGTAGCAGGCGATTTCTTTAAAGAGTTCATTAGTATTTCTAGCTTTTCGGCAAAGTAAGTTGAGGATGAAGACAACCTTTCTGTAAGAAGCTGAGTGTCTACATTCTCCTTGCTGGCAATTTGCTTTAGTTGAATTCTGAATTTATCACCTATTTCTTTAATATGCTCCAATTGTTTATTAATCTCTTTTACAAATGGTATTGTCTCCTCATTAAACGATGGCTCCTCTCCATTTGTTGCCTTATACCACAACTTTGCAGTATAAAATATTTGATTAAAATCATATAAATGCAGCAGCATCGAAATCTTGAATTCTTTGCGAGCACGTTCTAATTCATGATTAATAAATGCTTCGTCGGGCTTTAATGATGAGAAATCTATTACCTGCTTATCAACACTAATACTCTGTGAGTTAATAAGGCTTTTCAAAACTATTCCTTCTATCGATCTGCATCTACTCAACGCAACGTAAACCTGACCAGGTGAGAAAGCTTTATCGGCATCTATAACAGCCTTTTCAAATGTAAGTCCCTGACTTTTATGAATTGTTATTGCCCAAGCTAAACGCAATGGTATTTGTTCAAAAGTGCCAATAACTTCTTCTTCAATTGTATTTGTTTCTTTGTTTGTGTTATAACGAATGTTCTCCCAGGTTAGGGTAGATACTGTTATCTCATAATCATCGCCGGGGCATTCTACGGTAATAATATCGTCATTAATTGAATTAACTACACCTATTTTACCATTATAAAACCTTCGTGGAGTTTCTGTGTCATTTTTAATAAACATCACTTTGGCACCCTCTTTTAATTCAAGAACCTGATCAAGAGGAAATGCATTTTCTGGAAAGGTGCCATTTACTTTTGCATGAAATTTACGAATAGGGGTTGTAAGTTTACCCAGCTCAATTCTGTTTATATTATCAGCACTATAATTGTGTGTTGTAAGTGTTATATAATGATCGTTGGCCGTTGGAGTAAAATTGGGGTTATATCTGCTTTTGAGCAAGTTGGCACCTTCTACTGAGAGTGAATTGTTTCTTACTTCATTCAAAACTTTTATAAATTGATAATCAGATTGCCTATATATTTTGTCAAACTCCAGATGTATTAGCGGATAATTCTGAATCACATGACTATGAAAAAAATAAACGCTTTTGTAATAATCCGATACTAAACTCCACTCATAAGTTTTGGCAACCGGAGAAAGTTGGTGCATATCTCCAATTAATATCACCTGCACACCTCCAAATGGTTCATCCCGCCTATGACGTATAGCCCTCAGTACTACATCAATTGCATCTAATACATCTGCACGCACCATGCTAATTTCGTCAATAATAAGCACTTCAAGTTCACGTATAACATTGCGGCGAGTTTTACTCATTTTAATTTGAGAAATGAGTTGCGACTGCCATTCGGGCGTGGGCTTAAAAGGCGTAAATGGTAGTTGAAAGAACGAGTGTATGGTAGTTCCCCCCGCATTTATAGCTGCTACGCCGGTGGGTGCAACAATTGCAATTTGCTTATTTGTCTGTTCACGAAAATTGCGAAGGAAAGTAGTTTTGCCAGTACCCGCTTTACCTGTTATAAAGATATTTCTATCAGTATTTGTTGCAAATTCCATGGCGGATTTGTAGGGATCGCTAAAATTCATACACATTATTTATTGATTGATGTAGATTTTAACAAATTTACAAAAATATTTGGTTCTTAGAAAATTAAGCTTAGTTCACGAGCCAACTCAATTGTAATTTATTATCTTTGATATTAGAAGTCTGCATTTTAAATGTTCTTTTAACAATACGTGTATTTTAAGTTTAAAGCCATAAAACTATGAGGTATCTAAATTTAACTTTATTGTCGTTAATCATTTCCACGTTTATTATAATAGGACAAACGCAACAAAACATTGAGAGTGAATTGATTCTATTAAACGTAAGGACAGGAAAAGAGAAGGTAATTCTAAGAGAAAAACGTCATTTCGAGGCACCTAACTGGTCAAGAGATGGTAAGTTTTTAATTATAAATTCTGGAGGAAAGCTTGAAAAAATATCTCTAAATGGAAAATATCTTGGTGTTATTGACACCGGGTTTGCAGATAATTGCAATAATGATCACGGACTATCATTCGATGGTAAATGGGTAATAATTAGTCACAACGACTCAAGGGTAAATTCTCCAGGGGGAAACTCAAGAATTTTTATTTTGCCTGCCTCGGGTGGTGTGCCAAGATTAATAACTGCAAATTATCCTAGTTATTGGCATGGGGTAAGTCCAGATAACCAATGGGTTACATATTGTGCCATGAGAAATGGAGAGTGGGATATTTATAAAACACATGTTATAACAGATGAGGAGATTAGGCTAACAGATGCTGAGGGGTTGGACGATGGACCAGAATATAGTTACGACGGACAATGGATATATTTTAATAGCCACCGAACTGGCAGAATGCATATTTACAGAATGAAACCCGATGGTAGTGAGCAAACGCAACTAACTTTCGACGAATATGATAATTGGTTTCCACACCCAGCACCTAATAATAAAGATGTTGTTTATATATCTTATATTGAGAATCAAAATGGGGGGCACCCCTTTGGTAAAGATGTAAAACTAAGAATGCTGAATGTAGAAACAAAAGTGACAAAAGACATAACACCCGTGTTCTATGGCGGACAGGGGTCATTAAACGTACATAGTTGGTCGCCCAACGGAGACAGCATTGCTTATGTAAGATACATTAATGACACAACCAATTGAATTCTGTTTGATAATTATCGATTTTAGTCTGCTTTCGGGTCAGTTAATCCGAGTTTGATGTATTTGTCAGAACTCCGGAATCATTTCAAATGAATAAAAATTGAAGTGCGTTCGCGCCTCTCTAAGTTCCTAGTCTTATGACCTTTGCCTGTTGTATCCTCCATAAGAAGTATTTCTCCTGTTTGAAACTGACGAGTTTCTCCTAGTGAAGTTGTAATCTCAACACCACCATCAAGCAGAACTATATATTGTTTTTGAGGCGCATGATGAAAATCATAATCGTAATTGGGCGAAACCTTCCTAAACTGTAGCGATTTTACATCAATGTTTTTAGAGAGTTGTCCAATCTCTCCATTGTCAAATAGTTCTATATCAATATCTTCAAACTGAGAATTGCCATTTTTATCACTATAAACCCTTGTAACCTTCATTTCACTGCTGATTTAATTTGCATTATTTTTCACTTAAATATTAAATATTATAAGTCGTTTAAATATAAATCATTGCTAATTACTTAAATACAATACTATTAGCTATCTTTATTTCGTCTTCAGATATAGTGTGGCCCCTGTTTTCATATACTTTCTTAGTAACGTTTGCATTCATTTCTCGAGCTATATTGGCAGACGCTTGCACCCTTTCAACCGGCACGTGAAAGTCGGGATTGCCCGTGCCAAAGAACACAGGAGTTTGCTCAAAATCACCATTATAATTGCTTCTGTTTATCTCCTTACCAATTAGTCCACCCGTAAATGCCACAACTCCACCATACCTCTTAGCATTGCGAGCAGCGTATTCAGTTGCAAGACACGCCCCTTGAGAGAATCCCAAGAAATATATGTTCTCAGATTTAATACCCGATTGCAACACTTTATTAACGATCTCTCTAACTATGTCGATTGCAGAACTTAACCATGGTTCATTTTCCTCAATAGGTGCCATAAAAGAGTGGGGATACCATGTGTTATTTGTTGCTTGGGGTGCCAATAAAGCATACTCCGCAACATTTAAATGATCGCCAAGTGTTAGTATACTCTCGGCAGTTGCTCCTCTGCCGTGAAGCATTATTAATGCCTTTTTAGCCTTTTCTAAAGGTAGTCCTGCATATTTAATATCTATATTATGACTCATTGTAATAATTTGAATTTAAGTGGATTCTATTCAACTTTATTAATTCATAAGTACCTATAATTAATCAGCACCTACTATAAATTAGTTTTATAATTTTGGTAGTACAGCTTCAATTTTGCTTCTCATATTCTCATATTGAGTAGGCAGCTTCAATGCAGACCCTAAACTCTCAAGAGGCTCATCAACAGTGAAGCCAGGGTTGTCAGTAGCAACTTCAAAGAGCACGCCACCCGGTTCACGAAAATATAATGAGAAGAAATAATCTCTGTCTATTTTAGGAGTAATGTTCAGTCCAGCAGCAACAACACGCTCTCGAACCTCCATTAAAATGTCATCATTTTTTACTCTAAATGCAATATGATGGTTGGTGCCGGCGGCATTGCGGCCAGCTGGTGCGCTTGCATTTTCAATAATATCTATAATATTGGCTGTATCAATAGTATCTGTCTCGAAGCGGTAACGATTACCTTTCTGTTCTTTTAATGAATAACCCAGAATGTCTGTAAGTACTCTAGACGTAGCATCAGCAGATGTTAGTGTGAGTGTAACATTATGAAAACCTCTTACTGCAAATTCTGCCGAAATATCATCGGTCGTCCAAGGCTCACGCGAATCAACCTTATTTGGAATTATTAGTTGAAGCTGCATTCCATCAGGATCGTTAAATGAAAGAACCTTCTCTCCAAAGACTTCGCTCTCACTTGAAGTGATGCCCTCTTTTGCAAGTTGCTCTTTCCAAAATTCAAAACTACCTTCTGGCACTGAATATCCTGTATGAGTTGCCATTCCCGCACCATTTACTCCCTTGCCAATACCTTCCCATGGAAAAAAAGTAATTATTGAGCCAGGAGATCCCTGCTCATCACCAAAATAGAAGTGGTATGTGCCAGGGTCGTCAAAATTGACTGTCTTTTTTACCATCCTTAGTCCCAGTACTTCTGTATAAAACTGATGGTTCTTTTTTGCATTATTTGAGATTGCTGTAACATGATGCAACCCTAAAATATCTTTGTGCATGATAAATATAGTTTATATTGTTTGTTTAGGTATAAGATATAACAATAAGAGGAGGGTTTTGTTCTCAAGTGCCATGTTAAGTTAAATTTTAGAATTTGCAAAACCATATTTCTAAATTTGAAGTCCAAAAAGAAACTGTTAATTTACTCTTATTTGCACTTACATTATTCTGTCTTTACCCATACCTTGCTCTTACCTCGTTCGGTTATAACCGAGCAAGGTAAGGTAAAAGACAGGTTTAGTTAACATCAAGCCAAAAAATATATTTAGTTTTGAAATAAAAGATTTATAATGTTGAACTAACAAAAATACTTTATCGAACTAACAAATATACAGAGTCCAACACTAAAACAGTATTGACCTTGTAATTCACAACTTTTTAAAATTATTACTACATTTGTTTCGTAAAATGTTAATGGTATTGTTTTTGAAAACTAATTTTTAATTCACTAACAAAATAAAAAATGAAACTGATAAAAAGTGCTGGTTTAATACTGGCAATAATATTTTCAACTATGAGCATTAAAGCGCAAAGTATAGCGGGCGATTGGAAGGGCACACTTGTGGTGCAGGGTATGGAACTGGAACTTATGTTTCACATAACAGATGAGGATGGTGAACTAGCTGGCACGATGGATGTTCCTGCACAAGGGGCAGTAGGTATTCCTGTAGATGTAATAGAACTGAATGGTAATGCTGTAAAACTAGGTGTTTCTATGGCACAAATCGTTTACAACGGAGAGCTAATGACCGATAGTATTGTAGGTGTTTATGAGCAGGCAGGGATGTCACTGGACCTTACACTTAATAGATTCGAAAGCGTGTTGCCGGGTAATCCGGATCTGGTTTCTACCGATGAGGAACTAAAATCGCTTATTGCTTTTGATGAGGGTGATTATAAGTATAGTGTTGCCGATTATTTTGCAAGACCAAAGGCTTCTTCATTTCAACTTTCTCCAAATGGTAAGTATATGTCGTATATGGAGAAGGATGGCTTAAAA
>JAAZCL010000274.1 GCA_012513315.1 Bacteroidales bacterium
CACTCCAAATACGAGCTCATTTGATCTCTATAATTTTTAGTTAAAGAGAAATTTCTTTCTGATGATTTGTTAACAACAATAACCCCTATTGAGTTTTCATTAATAATTGAATCAGGACCTGGAATTTGTGTAATTTCTTTCACATTAAGTTTTGCATTTCCTTTTAAAAGTCTGCAAGTGAACTCTTCAAATTCTTTGTTGTATTCGGGGTTGAAAGAATAATCGATAAGCTTCAGGTTTTCTTTAATGCCTAAATTCATAAGATTATTTTTTATTTTCGTTGCATGATCTGGTGCTTGCTGTGCATAGTTTGAAATCAAATCTTTGTTCCACAAAAATTTCATGTAACAGGTTATGAAATAACAACATAATTTAAGATTATAAAAAAGCCATTGGTCAATTCAATGGCTTTTTCGTGTTTATAAATTTCTTAAATCGTCGCGCAAACTAATGGATATATATTACGCATTTGCTAACGCAAATGCTTATTCTTGGGTGCTTCGCCCCCATACCCCCACCAATTCTTGAAATTTAATAATTTCAAATGCTTATCTCTTTACTTAATATAACTTGATTAAATGGCCATGTCAAGTAATATGCTCTAAAAGCAATCAGATGATCAAAAACAGCAAGCTTGCTCATTAAACTAAAGAAAGGTTAAATGGTGCGCACCATATAAAAAGGTATTTTATATGGAAAAAAGTATTGAAGAATTAGAATTAGAATTAGAAAGTGAGAGAATAGCCGAGAAAGAATTAAATGTACATTTTTCTTCGATATCTATTAAAGATATCATGGAGCGTATTGAAAGCGAAAGATTAAGCTTTAAGTATGAATATTCACAAAAGCAACTGGCAGAAAGTGCTGGTATGTCTCTAAGCACATACAAAAACTATCTCACTGATGTTACTGATAGTATTCCACTTCTGAAATTTCATATGCTCATAGAAATTTTAGAAATGGATTTAATCTATGCTCTGTATGGTTGAAAAATCATACAGAGTTTTATTATTTTGTTAATAAAAAAGAATTTCTAGAAAATATGTACGAGTAGCCATTTCACTGGCTATGCTCAATGCGAAAATGTATTTAGCAGCAAAAGCTGTCTAGGAATGTGGAAGCATTGTATGGTTGAAAAATCATATAGAGTTTCATTGTTTTGTTAACAAAATAGAATTTCTAGAAATTATGTACATATAGCCATGTCACTGGCTACGCTCAATGCGAAAATGTATTTAACAGCAAAAGCTGTCTAGGAAGGAGGTCTTGACATGAAAACTACATATTAATTTGTTTGAAAGCAAATATGTGACATCCGACTTACTTTATTAAAGTATATTGGAGCAGGCTTGTAATCATGGAACTAATTCTGATTATTAATATTAGTTACATGTGTATATTTCGTTAGGTAATAGCGAAATCAAAATTATTCATTTTACAGATGAAATCTGTATAGAAGGAGGTTCTAATGAGAAAACTACAAAAACATCATGCTAACTTACTACAATTATATGGTAACGTAGCATATCAAGAAATTTCTGGCGACGTCTTTTTTGAAAATGTACCAGAGAAATTAAATGAGGCATGGTATTCGGAAGATACAATTTCTTTCAGAACTATCGCTACAAGTATTAATAGCGAGAAAGATTTAATTAAACTTGAATCTGAATTGCTAGCATTAGAATACGTACTTAAAGATGAGTTCAAGAAACTCATAGACACGGGAGAATAAAAACATGAAGAAAATACAATTGAATAACCCCAAACTAGGGGAACTAAGATTTCCTATCGAAATCACAGACCCACCAAAATTTGGATTTATCGTTAGCGCCTCAGCGTCAAGCGCATATGAAAACGGTAAAGCAGTTGAAGGTCAACTTTCCAAAATCAATATTGGAGTAGTTAATTTTGAAACTGCAAAATTACTTAAAAATAGTGGAGGTTCAGTTAGTGATTTAGCCACTATCAATGTTGAGTATATTGCAGAAAACGCAGAGCTACAAAAAGTTAATCCAAAAGAGTTAATTGGTAAAGTAATTGATTTATCAAAAGCTGAAGCTGGATTAAAATGGGTATCACGTGGTTCTGGTGGTAGCTGGGGTGGAATCAAGGTAATTATCGATAAAATTACATTGGTAAACTCCGAAGCTAATAAAGGTAATTAGATACTATGGTACAGGATTTCAAAAACTTTTTAACTCGATTTAGAGTCAAGCAAAATATTTGGATATTTGTACCTGTAAGTAAAACGATTGATCAGCACAAGAGAAGATTTCTTTTCTTCTCTTTGCTATCAAACGGATTCTTACTAAGTATTATGCTTTTAGGTCACCTAATTTTAAACTTAAATAGCTTGGGTACGAACATGTTTTCTGTATTTAGTGGTAAAACAGCAAGCTATAACAATATTTTCCTGAAAGTAATGTCACCTTTAGTCATAATCAATTTGATTTCTAATGTAGCGTGGTATCTACTTCATACTAAGTATTCGTCTATACGAAACTATAGATTGACAGGGCTTTTAAGGCATGCAACAAGTGAATTGGAATTATTGAAACATCATTTATCTTCTCAAGAAGAGGAAACAGTTAAAGCTGTAAAATGGCTGTTCATGTACGATACGACAAATCAGTGTCTTTATATAAAACTCCTATCTGGTGGTCATATATCTCAAGATAGAGCAGAAGATGTTGAAAGACGTTTAACGAGCTTCTTGAAAATGAGAACATCCTCCAAAGAGTGGATTGTAGCGGATACGTTTATTGATGATGAAACAGCGTCTATCAATGTAACCTACGGGAAGAATCGTACGAGATATATTATCGAATCAATAGATGATATTTATTCAGATATAGAGAATGGTCTTATTAAATTGGATTCAGAATTATTCTTCAATCCAAGGAAGCAAGTGCACCTCATTGCAGTAGGTAGAACAGGTTCTGGAAAGACCTCCTTATTAAAGAACTTAATTCTACAGATTGTTAGTGATGCAAGAAATAGAATTTATATCTGTGATGGCAAGGCAAGTTATCTTTCAACGCTAAAAGATTCCATTAGAGGCTCAACTGTCGCAACAACTGGGGAAGAATTACTTGAAATGCTAAAAGAAATTAAGATAATCATTGAAGAACGGTATCGGGAAAATAACGAACAATCATTCAATGAGGAAGACGTTACATATTTAGATTTGCATCCTGAAAAAGGACATGTCTATTTTGTGTTTGATGAAATATTGGCACTATTCTCATTAGTTGAAGGTGAGGATAAGTTGCGAAAACCATCTGAAAGGATTCTTCCGAAAATACAGATGTATTTTACTTCAATACTACAACTAGGTAGGGCAGCGAATGTTCATGTGATTTTAACTGGACAGCAGATTCCTGCAACAATATTGCCTACATCATCAAGAGAAGCTTTTGGAGCTCGCTTTATTCTTGGGAAAGTAGACCCTTCAAATGCTGTCGAGATATTAGGTGTAGGCAAAAATGCGTTACCGAATGTGAATACCTCAAATTATAGCGCATTAGTATGGCTAGATGGATATGGATGGGACAATGCCAAAACAATGTTACTACCATATATGGATGAGTCCAAGTTACCGTTTAAAGCAACGTTGCGTGAATTGAGTAACTATGAGTTGTAGCGCTTGTCGCAGACAAGGCGCTACAACAGTTGCTTGTATACTTGACATACAAGCAACTTAAGCTGAAATTCAAGATTGGAGTGAAAATATGAGTGATGAATACAATGTTAAAATTGTACGTTTCAAAGATAAAGTCGAAATCATAAAATATGGCGAAATGAAAAAGAGAATTTCCCCGACAGTTCCGAAATTTGAATCCTTGCGAAAGAAATCTCGAGAAGAGTTGGAACGTCAAGCAATGCAACAAGCATACAGAGTAAAGCAGAAGATTAGATACTATATTCTATCAAATGACTTCAATTTATTCTTTACGCTCACGTTTGATGACTCAAAGGTGGACGCAACGAACTACCAAGAGGCACGTAAAGCAGTTGTAGCGTGGCTTAAGTATCAGAGGGAGCGTTATGGGAGGTTTGGCTATATCTTCATTCCAGAGCTTCATAAGAGTGGCAGAATCCACTTCCATGGAGTTACCCAAGGTTATGAACCTACACTAAGTGAAGCAAGACATCCTAAGTCAAAAAGGTTAATCAAAAAGAATGGAAAGCAAATCTATAATACCGATAATTGGCAAAAAGGATTTAGCACGGTTTCAAAAATAAGTGATGAGTCAAAGACAGCTTCTTACATCACTAAATATTTAACCAAGGAGCTTATACAAAGAGCACCTCATGAACCTGCTTATTTAGTGAGTAAAGGTTTAAATAAACCAGAAATAGAATATCGAGTTATGGAAGATAGCGAACTAGAAAGTTTTAGTCCATCGTTAGTTAGTGGTGAGCTTTCTGAATATACAGATGAATTTCAAGATAATGTATCAATATACAATCTTGAAGTAAAAAACGGAGAATATTCACAAGCGAATCCTCCTGAAACGCTATACAAGATAAACAAACAAAAAATCGCCAACAGTAGAATTCGAGCTCTTTCTGTTGACGACCAAACTACTAAGGAATAACCCCTAGCATGCGAGCATTCCTGCTCTTAATCTATTATACATAAATTAGAGTGAGCTTGCATGCATTTATCTAAAGAAAGGATGATTGTATGTATAAACAAATTATTAACAAAGATGATTTAGTGAAGTTAGGCTATTCGGACTATATGGCAAAGGAAATAATAAGACTAAGTAGGCTTTATATGCTACAATGTGGACATAGATACTATGAAAGTAGAAAAGTATCTACAGTACCAGTCATAGCAATATCTGAAATCCTTGGGTTTGAATTAAAAATCAAGGAGGATTGATAAAATGGCTATGAAGAAAACTGATTATGTCGGGGTGTATCAGGATAGTGAAACAGGTAAAATACAGGTTCAAATTTCGTTAGGGACTGACCCTGTAACAGGCAAACGTGTAAGACTTAAATCAATGAAGAATGAGAATAATAAGCCATTCAAAAGTATTGCTGAAGCTAATAAATATGTCGTGATAAATAAGGCGAAGTATTTCAAAACTGGAAGCTTCTCAATTTCAAATGTTACATTTGAAGAGTTTGTAAATGATGAATATTTGCCTTACTATGAGTCGACAGTACGTCCTCAAACGTATAAAAGCAAACTTATAGGAATTAATGTAATACGTGACTACTTTGGGAAAACAAAGCTTAAATCAATGGATGTGAGCAAAGTACATAAATTCAGGCAGTGGTTAGTAAAAAAAGGATATAAGCCTAGTTACTCAAGCAATCTATTTTCTACATTTAAACGAATATTAGATTATGCAGAAGTATTAGGTTATATTCAGTCTAACCCATCTCACAAGGTCAAAGCATTACCTAAAGGAAGAGCAACAGTTGCATTCTGGAGTCGTAAGGAAATAGAAAAGGTTTTATCTGTAATATGCTTAGACGACCCTTATGAACATTTATGTTACGTCATGTTAATTGTCTATTTCATGACGGGTATGAGAGTTAATGAGGCGACAGCATTGTATTGGGAAGATATTGATTGGGTTCGAAAGCAAGTTCATGTTAGACACAATTTAGTATTGAAAACTAAGAGAGATTATATTCGCTCTACTGACATGAAAACTAAAAATGCTCAAAGGTTTGTGTCCTTGGATGATTCTACATTACAAATACTTAAGGAGTGGAAAACTGTACAAACTTCTTTAGGCTTAGGTAGAAAAAAGGACTTTATACTTTCGCATGATGGTTATCCTATGATAAAAAGCACCATATCGAGAATTATTAAAAGATATGCAGGTCTTGCTGGAGTTCATGACATTCAGGCAAAGGGATTGCGTCATTCCCATGTGAGCTTTCTAGTGAATGAGTTTAACACAGACATTCTTTTAATCTCAAGAAGATTAGGTCATTCTAGTCCAGAAATAACGTATCGTCATTATGCGCATTTATATTCTGGTGCAGACCGAGATATTGCGGATGCGATTGATGGGAAGGTTAATTTTAAATCATTAATTAGAAGTGAACACGATAATTGACTAAAAATGCTGTCCCCCAACTGTCCCCTAAAGTAAGCACAATGTAAATATAAGGCTTTAAATAGCGGGGTAAATGGTCATTGCTACTATTGAGTGGGAATAGACAACCCAACGAATCGAGCCTCAAATAGAGGCGAAGAAGAGTTGTAGGTAGTCTTTCTGCCAGGGTTTCGAGGCGATTGGCAAGCAAAGCGAAGACAGAGC
>JAAZCL010000275.1 GCA_012513315.1 Bacteroidales bacterium
CCACTCTTGCTTCTGAAATACAGCGATCTTTAACTGCACTTTCGCCATACTCAAAGTTGCCAATTACTAAATTTGAGTGATATATTACATAGTATAATCTACTGTACAGCAGTGATACTACAGAGCTTTGAGAATCAAAACGAAATTCATTGATGCTTGCTAACTGATCGTTGTCTCCATAAAATTCTCCTGCGGCAAGCACATTGTCGGCAGGATAATTAAATACAATATTAAAAGGAACGTAAATACCGTCATTACCACCTATGTTAGTGATAAAATCTGCATACAAATTCACCAGTGCCGATTCAGCATCTTCATCAGTTTGGTAGAATGAGTCAATACCAATTACTCCTTTTTGAGGAATATCCAGAAGGTCCTCATTACAAGCTGAGAATAGCATAACAGCAGTTAATAGTAGAGGAAATATATATTTTTTCATGTGAATAATTTATTGAATTAGAATGTAATGTTTAAACCAAAAGTAATCTTCTTCGACTGCGGATAAGTACCATTGTCAAAACCTGCACGTTGAGGAGCGCTGCTAACAGTAGCAGTCTCAGGATCAACTCCAGGATATTTTGTAAAAGTAAAGAAGTCATCAAGCGATACATATAACCTAAGTCTATTAATAAGTGCTTTTTGAGTTATCTCTACGGGAAGTGTATAACCTAGTTGCAGCTGTTTAATTTTGAAATATGCTCCGCTAAACATTGAAGCCGATGATCCCCAAAAATGCCAGTCGGTTGCAACTGCTTGAGGATTTGGCATTGATGCATCTTTATTCTCGGGTGTCCAAGCATTGTCATAGTAATATCTAAGAGAGTTACGCATAGGAGTATCAGCACGATACAATACCGTAAAGATGTCATTGCCACCAACTCCTGCACCAAATACATTTAAATCTAGTCCTTTATATGCTAGGCTGATATTTAAACCATATGTGAAGTCGGGAATTGCTTTTCCTAGATACGTCATATCACCATCAGATATAACACCATCGTCGTTCAGGTCTGATATAATAGCTTCTCCTGTTTCACGATCAACTCCTTCATATTGATAACCTCTGAAATACCAAATTGGATGTCCAACTTCAAAAGCGGTGCGTACAGGGTTATTTGTACCGTCAACTCCACCAGTAGCACCCTCCAATCTCGAGATAGATGGATCTAGGTAGGTAACTTCGTTGTGGAGTGTTGTGAAGTTTGCACTTACAGAGTAACTGAAATCTTCGCCAATATTATCTCTCCATGCTGCTTCTATTTCAAAACCTTTATTAAGCACAGAACCAGCATTAACAGTAGTTTCTGCAACACCCAGTTCAGGAACGGGCTTAATATTTACAAGTAAGTCCTTAGTTTTCTTGTCGTAATAATCTGCAGAAACAGAAAGTCTGTTTCTTAAGAATCTCATTTCAATACCAAGGTCGAGTTGTTCAGAAGTTTCCCATCTTAGATTAGGGTTGGCCAATCCCGAAGGTTTTGAACCGTATGAAGGACCAGCATCATCAACCCCATACTGGTACCAAGAGCTATTGTAAGCAATTGTTGTACTGTACCTGTAGTTGTTTAGAACATTGATATTACCGTTGCTGCCCCATGATGCACGCAATCTTAAGAATGAAAATGTATCAGGATTCAAATTTTCTGAGAAGAATTTCTCATTACTAACTGTCCATCCTGCAGAGAATGATGGGAAGTATCCCCAACGATTATCTGCTGGTAATTTTGATGAGTCGAATGCATCGGCACGGAAGTTAGCCTGCAAGGTGTATCGATTATCAAAAGTGTAAACAAGACGTCCAAAATACGATATTTGTGAAGATTTTCCAGGAAGGTTTCCGTAACTCTTTACTGTTTTCTCTTCTCCATCAACAATATTACTCTTTACATAATCCATATAACGGAAATTTGGTTCGTAACCAGTAAGTATATCTGGTCCCTGTGCACTTGTACTTACATTATCCCAACTGTTCTCGATATATGACATACCTGCCATTGCTGTGATTGCATGCTGATCGATTGTTAGATTATAATTGGCAAAATTTTCAAATTGATAATAAA
>JAAZCL010000276.1 GCA_012513315.1 Bacteroidales bacterium
AAGAAAATAAATTGATGAATTATTTTTTGCCTTTAAACATCTGCTGCATCATTAGTGCCGAATCAAATGGATCAATTTCTTCTCCGTTTCCAGCATTAAAATGAAATGCCCATTCCATCGATTTGTATATATCCTGGAGAATCGATAATCCTGTTTTATTATAAGATACTCGGTGTCCGTCAATACTGTAATAATCAAGTTCGTTAATAACAGTGGCCAACTTTTCACATTCATATATTAAGAATTTAATGTTCTCTCTGTTTTCAGCATCTAACTGCTTATATGAATTCATTCTGTTTTTATGAAGTTGCTTATAAATTTGATCTTTAGTGGTCGAACTCTCTAATTTCGCAATAATGGGCTGATTAAGTATTAATACTGAATCTGCAATCTCTATGTATCGTGAATTTAATTCTATATTTTTCTCAATGTATGACTCCATTACTTTTGCTGTTTGATCTAGCAATATATCAATCTCTTTTTGAGCAACATCAATTTTATCCAGGTCGTTAACCCCTTTAACCATAAGAAATGCAGCTTTGCCAATTGCAAAAACATAGATTTTCTCAGCTTTACTAATAATATAGCTCTCGCTCAATAGTTTCGTGCGAATAAGCTTATCGGGTAAAACATTATTTACACCTGCCAGAAATATTTGTAGAGCTTTTTGTTTCATTTTGCAAAGCTTTTTGTTTCATACGAAAAATACTGTTTCTCTTAAGTAATAAAAATAGTAACATTTTAATAATAAAGTATTTAATGGAGTAAATTGGCTGAAAGTAAATATCAATATGGGAGATGAAGTAGTAAATAATAAAAAAAAGCGGAAAGCTTAACTGCCTTCCGCCTTTAGAATTAGTATTTAAATTACAGATTATATATAACCTTAAAATAAGTATTACTGCAATTTGTAACCTCCTTTATTTAAACAACATTGGTGCCAATGTATTTAGATACTCACGCCAGTTAGACCATGTATGTCCGCCACCTGTAACATAAAATGTGTGCTCCAATCCATTTCTAGTTAGGGCTTCATTTAGTAGTTTAGCGCCGGGATAGGCAAAGTCATCATCACCACAAGCTAGCCAATAAAGTTTATAACCTGCTTTCTTAAGCGCTTGTAATTGCTCGTCAATTTCTTGTCCTTCTCTAATTCCCATACTCATCGGAGCAATATATCCAAACATACCGGGATAGTGATTAGCTACATTCATTGTATGCCCACCACCCATAGACAATCCTGATACTGCTCGAGAATCGCGTTTAGCAATTACTCTATAGTTCTTCTCAATAAAAGGAACAATATCCTTCGCCAAGCTATGTATATATAAGTTGGCTGTTGCAGGATCGCGATATTCAAAAGCATTTTCTGTTAGCATGAGTGGTTTAGCTGCTTGCTGACCAGGATTGCCATTTGGCATTACCACAATCATTGGCTTTGCTTTACCCTGTTCAATCAGATTGTCGAGTATTTGGCAGGCACGGCCCATATTCGACCATGCATCTTCATCTCCGCCACCTCCATGAAGGAGATATAGTACAGGATACTTTTGCTTTCCTTTTTCATAACCATAGGGTGTATAAACATACATCCGCCTGTTAATATCAAGAGTGGGAGAGTTGTACCATACTTTTGTGAGATTGCCTCTTTGGTTTGCTTCTTTGTAATTGGCTGTTTTCTCTCCATCTACAAGCAACATACTTAGGTATCGAGTTCCATCTCTTTGCATGAGTATATTATTTGCATCACTCACATTAACACCATCTACAATAAAATGATATGTATATATCTCAGGCTCTGGAGTTGGAAATGTTACTTCCCATACACCTTCATTGTTTTCTTTCAATTGCTGAGTATCGGTGTAGTTTTTCATCCATGAGCCGTAGATTTTCACATCTCTTGCCTTGGGTGCTCTGATACGAAAAGTTACTTCGTTTTCCACTACTTCAGGCGATACAATGGGAGTACGATTTACAAAATTTACCAACTCCTGTGCATTAATAAATGTGCAAATGAACAGTAGTATGGGTATGTAAATAATTTTCTTCATTACTCAGTTATTTAAATAGCATTGGAGCAAATTCTGCTAAATATAGTCGCCAGTTTTTCCAAATATGACCTTCGCCACTTTCTCTATAGGTGTAATCAAAACCAATTTCATCCATTGCCTTCATGCTGTCTATTACTCCCTGATAAAGGAAGTCTGTGTCGCCACAAGCAATCCAATATAGATCGAAACCATTTTTTTGCTGAACCTCCAGTTTCTTTACAAACTCTTCTGCATATTTTGCTCTTTCAGCATCGTTCCTTGACATCATACTGGCAATTGGAGGGGCTGAGAAAACTCCAACATAGTTGAAAGTGTTAGGATACTGAGCAGAGATAGCTGCTGAATGCATTCCACCCATTGAAAGTCCGGCGATAGCACGATTTGCTTTGTTTTTCTTTACTTTATAGTTGTTTTCAACAAATTTGATAATATCACCAAAACTATCTTCCATACTGGCAACAGCTTCACGAGGGCCGCCACCCATAGCAGGGATGTAGTGACGACTTGATTCGCCGGGTGCTGCAGAATTCTGTGTATGTCCGTTTGGCATTACAACAATCATAGGTTTCACTTTGCCTTGGGCAATTAGGTTGTCCATTATCTGAGCTGTACGCCCTAATGCAATCCATGCTTCTTCATCGCCACCCGAGCCATGAAGCAAGTAAAATACAGGATATGTTTCTTTGCTATTTTCATAACCTGGAGGTGTGTAAACAGTGATACGACGTTGCTCTTTTAAAGTTGGGCTATCATACCATCTACGAGCTACAGTACCGTGAGGTATATCTTTAACGCTATACAAATCGCCAGGATTACCAGGAATGATAAAGACATTGGTAGTTGAAGATACATCACGTATCATTGCAACATTTGCAGGATCGTTTATACGTTGTCCATCCACCATAAATGTATAACTGTATAACTCAGAGGCTAATGGTTCGGGAGTTGTATATTCCCAAACACCATTCTCTCCCTCTTTAAGCACTCCAACTCCGGGAACGTCAAATGTACCAAACTCTGTTTCCATCTTCTGAGGAGCTAGGAAGTCGCCTGTAACTTCAACTTTAATCGCTTTTGGCGCCCTCAGTCTGAAAGTTACTGTATGGTCTTCATGAATTTCGGGTGATACAATTGTCTCACCACCCCACAATGCTTGTTGTGCGAACATAATATTACACATAAAAAGTGTAAGAGCTAAAAAAGTAATTCTTTTCATTTTATAAATTTATTAGTTTTAAAAATTAGATTTATCTGTTTAAACAAGAATGATAATATTGATTGATTAAGTATTAATTAATATTCTCTGGATCAAAAACAATCATTGCTTGTCCGTTTGTAATAATCATAGGATTATCAGCAGCAATAGAGACTCCCCTGTTGGGATAGTCTTTGGCTCCTGTAATGTCACCTTCACTAACTTTTTTTGCCAGCATTTTCATATCAATGATATAGCTCAAATCAAGCGGCCTTTTCAAATAAGGATAGTGTCCAACATAGAGTTTTGTAATGTTTTGCTCATTCATCAACTCTTCCATTCTTACGCATGATGCATAATATTGGGTCATTGGCACATGAGGCTTAAGCTGAAGCCACACTTCACCAGATCCAAAAGCGTCTCCAGTATATGCTGCTTGCAAAGATTGATCAATAAATATTACCGATCCAGGTGTATGTCCAGGCATCAGCATTACTTCTATTTTGCGTCCGCCTAAGTCAAAAATATATCCATCTTCCATCCACTTAAACTCACCTTTATAATGAGAATTGCTATAAACAATAGTACCATAGGGGTGCATATACACTTCGTCAAAGAAGTGTATATTACCTGCATGATCGACATGATTATGAGTAAGCACTACAACAAGTGGCTTTTGAGTAACATTACTAACAACCTTATCAAGATCTTTGCACTTTGTTCCGGTATCTATCAACATTGCCTGATCATCACCTTCAAGAATATACATTGTAGTCATATCACTTGTCTCTACAACCCAAGTTCTTTCTTCCAGTTTGCTGATGGTAAGCTCATCATTTTTATATACTTCCTGTGCAGCTGCAAAAGGCAATACTAACATAAAATAGAGAGCTGTACTGGTCAATATATTTATCAAATTATTCACTTTCATTTTATTTAAATTTAGAGACTAGTTATAACATATAGTTAATATCTGCTAAAGATAAATAATTATCTGATTGTGACAATGCTTTGAGCAGGTTTAAGTGCATCATGTACTTTAATTTTCTTAGAACGATTTATTTTATGCTCTACGCTACTTTTAATATCATCAACCGATGTTGCAACATGCAATTTATATGTGCCTTTTGCTAATTCCCATGAGCTGGTTTTGTTGTTAAATGACGACATATCCATCTGGTCCCAAGTTAGAGTAATAGTCTCACTTTCACCCGGATTTAACTCTCTGGTTTTGCCAAAAGCTTTAAGTTCCTTAGCAGGCTTTTTTATACCACCCTCTGGAGCTGTAACATATATTTGAACAACTTCTTTTCCTGATACATTTCCAGTATTAGTTACAAGAACTTCCATTTTGCATAAGTCATCAGCAATTGATGAAGCCACTATTTCTTGGTCGAAAGTGGTGTAAGATAAACCAAAACCGAACGGAAAAGATACTTCCTTATTAAAAGTATCAAAGTAGCGATAACCAACATAAACTCCCTCTTCATAAATGGTATAGTCTATATTGCGCTCAGGGCCTTTTTCTTCCTCAACTTCATCTTCTCCAACAATGTTGGTTCCAGACCCCATTGCAAAAGAAGGCATTTTGAACTCATAATCAAACGGGAAGTTTTTATCAGATGCAGCGTCTCCATAATTTACTGCAAATGTCATTGGTAGTTTACCTGATGGATTTACTTTTCCTGTTAATATGTCTGTTACACAATGACCAACTTCCTGACCTGGCTGGAATGCACAAATTACTGCATCGGCCATAGATTTCCATGAGTCTGTTTCAACGGGACTACAAATATTAAGAATTACAATAACTTTTTTACCTGCAGCATGATATGCAGCTGAAACCTCTTTTAAGAGAGCGGACTCATTTTCGGTAAAATAGAATTCTTGAATTTCACGATCCTTGGGTTCAGCGCTTGTTCTTCCTATTGTAAATATGGCCACATCATTGGCCTTAACTTGCTCTGCAAGCTCTTCTGGTGTAGGGATAAACTCATCGGCACGTGGAGGAGGTGCAAGTGCAAATGGAGGACGTCCATTTGGAAATAATCTTCTCTCTTCCGCTGCCAAATGTCTTTGATATTGAAGAATTAAGTTTTTATCAACATTATAGCTCGCATTTCGTAAGCCTTCAACCATTGATACTGTGTAACGGCCAAAACCAACACTTCCAAATCCCATTCCGGCAGGAACCATATCATATGAAGTTGAACCGTATAGAGCTACCTGATTTATTTTTTCAGAAAATGGCAATGCTCCGTTGTTAGTGAGAAGTACAATACCTTCTGTTCCTATCTTACGTGAAACTGCTGCATGAGCATCTAAATCAGTTTTATTTGGATAAGTTTCATTATTGAAACTGTTGCTTTTAACTACCAGCTCAAGTACTCTTTTTACATTTCTGTTTAATATAGCTTCATCTAGTGATCCGTTTTTCACAGCTTCCAAAATATCTTTATACTGTTTTTCTTGCCCTGGCTGCAACATATCGTTACCCGCTATCATAGATGCAACAGCATCATTCCCTGCATTCCAGTCGGATATAACCAAACCATTAAAGCCCCACTCGTCACGAAGTATATGAGTGGTAAGCTCAACATTTTCACTAGTGTGTTTTCCATTTATCTTATTGTAGGCAGTCATCACTGTCCAAGGTGAAGACTCCTTAATAGCTATTTCAAAACCTTTAAGATACATCTCTCTAAGAGTTCGTTGATCCATTTGCGAATCATTGCTGTATCGGTTTGTTTCCTGATTGTTTGCCGCAAAGTGCTTGATGCTGGTACCTATACCCTGACTTTGAACTCCATTAATGTATCCTGCAGCTATCTTTCCAGTTATAAGCGGATCCTCCGAATAATATTCGTGATTCCTACCGCATAGTACATTCCGCATAAGGTTTGCACCCGGAGCAAGCAAAACGTCCATTCCATAGTCTTTAACTTCAGTTCCTAAAGCTTTGCCCACCTCGTATGCAGAGCTGGGATTGAAAGTAGCTGCAACCGTAGTTCCCGAAGGAAACTCGGTTGTATAATAAAAGTTACTGTCAAATTCACGACGTACGCTCATAGCTAGTCTGTGCGGACCATCTGCAAAGTATACCGAAGGAATACCAAGTCGTGGTATATCATAAGAACGACCTGCAGTACCGGGGAATTTAGCATCCAGCCCCATTGCCATTCCACGGCCTATTACCATGGATACTTTCTCTTCTAATGTCATTGCATTTATCACCTCATCAATATTATTTTTATTAAGAGTGATATTTTGTGAGAAAATATTATTCTGGCTGAATAGTACAGCCAGAATAATAAAACAACATAATTTTTTCATTTGCATTTTTTATACTTGAAATTTTATTCTTATTACCATCCTTCATTTTGAACCATATTTGGATTCAATCTCATCTCAGTTGCAGGAATTGGAAGTAATTTGTGCTTTGGTTTGAATCCATAACGATTGGGGTCAGTGTTATATTTAACATATTCTACAACTACATTATCAGGTTCATTCTGAGAACTTGATTTATTGATAAGTAACGGTGTAATTGCACCTTGATCTTTCAAAAGCTGTTCTGCATCACCCCATCGGATAATATCTTGATATCTTGTATATTCACTACATAGTTCAAGGCGTTTTTCAAGCTTAATAGCCTCCATAGTTGCAGCTTTAAAAGGTAGTTTTGCACGAGTTCTCACTTCATTCAGAGCAGCATCTGCTTCAGATTGATTACCTGCCTTGTAATTTGCTTCTGCAGCAAGAAGTAAAACCTCTGCATAACGCATCCAACGATAGTTATTATATGAAGCCCAGAAAGTAATTGGAGCTTCAGTTGAAGAGAAGCGACGTTTCCATAAAAACACACCATCGTTTATAATACTTTTCCCTTTCTGAAGTTTTACACCCAAATCGGTCATTTGATCATATGTTTTCATTGTGTGGTTTAGGCGATATCCATCAACTCCTTCTTCAGCAACAAATGCATCATATAGTTTTTTCTGAGGAACCATAAATCCCCAACCTGTTTCTTTATATTCATAGAATTTATCTGAAGTTGCAGCAAGATTATCCATACGCCAGTGATTCATTACCTCATAAAAACTAAATTCATCCCATGCATTACTCATATCAAGTATACGATTGCTCT
The DNA here is from genome assembly GCA_012513315.1 of Bacteroidales bacterium. Lineage (GTDB taxonomy): Bacteria > Bacteroidota > Bacteroidia > Bacteroidales > Dysgonomonadaceae > Proteiniphilum. The sequence continues at coordinate 7,394 of JAAZCL010000276.1, forward strand.
CTAGCATGCTTTCGCTATTGCCTTCGGCTATGTAAGTAAGAATGTTTTCATATTCTCCATCATACAATTTATATTTACCACTGCTTCTAACTTCATTTAATACTTTTGCAGCATCAGAGTATTTTTCCTGCCATAAATATGCTTTTCCAAGTATTGTTTGAGATACTTGTTTTGTTATACGCGAAACAGTATTATCAAA
>JAAZCL010000277.1 GCA_012513315.1 Bacteroidales bacterium
GAATATGAGTGCAATCTTGCATCATCTCCATAACTCCTCTAAACTTGCCATTCTTATCTCTTATGGCAACATAAATGATGTAAATAAATACACCCGGCTTATTTATCCAGAACTCTGCTTTACTTTGCTCTCCACTTCTGAATTTTTCAATAATTTCTTCTACCAGATATAGACTTTTTGGAGGGTGGCAGTTACGCACTTCTCTGCCAATAACACCTTTACTTCTTGGAAATACTCTGTGCTTGGTATCGGTGTAAAACTTAACGATTTCGTTTTCATCTACAAATGATATATCAACGGGAAGATGCTGATATAAAAGGTTAATTTGTTCTAGAGTGAGCTTACCTTCTGCAACATCAAGTACTTTCTCTTCTGAGTCTGCGTCTGATTCTATTTTATGACCATGTTTTGCGAGCAATGCAGCCAAGTCTGACATAAAATCGCTGGATGTATTGTCTTCTGCAGTTGCTTTATCTATAGAGCTAGTAGTGTCAAGCTCCAACTCGGGCATATCAATCATAAAGAAGCCAATTTCTCTGTCACCCGACTTCAACTCCTCCATTTTTTCTTCTGAGATTAATTTCAAAGAAGTAGGATATAAAATCATCTCTTCTTTTTCCATTAAATCTCTTAGATCAACAGCAATCTCGGCATATAATTTCAAGAAGGCATCAACATCAACAACCTCTTTCTTAAGTAATTCCCAAGCGTCGTTAATCTCATCGCGAATATAATCGTCATAAACCCACATGGTGGTAGTAGGTCTGTCAAATCCTTCCCTTTCAAGTGCCGAATATAGTTGATTCTGTTTGCGACTAAAATGCACCTTGTACTGAACCATTTTCTCGAATATCTCATACCATTGATTAAGGATAAATGGCTTTTTTGCGAGCTCATCTGCTTGGTTGAGCAACTCTTTCATCTTTTTGTTTTCGCGTTGATAGGCGTCGATTGTATGCCCATATGGCAGGGATTTCTCTTCGTTTACAAACAGCCCATCAAAAACATCCATCATAGTGCGTACATCTTCATTTTTGCACTCATCAGGATCCTCATCCATTAGTAATTGCTCTGCCGCAGCATACTCCTCGGGAGTAATTGTGCCAACTTCTGCTTTCATGCGCTTCCTTGCCTCTTCAAGTTCCAATAAATTGTTATCATACAGTTGTTTTATTTCCAACATCCTTTTTAATTTCTCCTGATCGAGGCTTGCGAAAGTTACGTTTCTTCTATTATTTTCTTCCATATTATGCTGCGATTATTAATAAGTCTATTTCACAAAAATAGGCCATAAACATAGTCTAAACAATACCTATAAGTTGCTATATTCATTAACCATTAACAATTTCACCTCCATTGGGATGCAAGCATTGTCCTGTTATATAACTAGAATCATCTGACGCCAGAAAAAGAAAAGATGGAGCCACCTCATTTGGCTGTCCAGCTCTTTCCATGGGTGCATCGCTACCAAACTTTGCAATTTTCTCATCATCAAATGTAGAGGCAATTAATGGGGTCCAAATTGGTCCTGGAGCTACTGCATTTACCCTTATTTTCTTTTCTACTAAACTCTGAGCAAGGCTTCTTGTGAAGCTGATAATGGCACCTTTTGTTGCGGAATAATCTATGAGTTTGGCACTTCCTCTGTAGGCGGTAACAGAACTGGTGTTTATTATTGAACCTCCCTCTTTCATGTGAGCAAGAGCATATTTTGTTACCCAAAAATATGAGAATACATTGTTACTGAATGTTCGCACTAATTGGTCTGTAGAAATATTTTCAAGTCCTTCTATTTCCCAATGTAATGCAATATTGTTTACCAGAATATCTAACTTGAACAATTTGTCGATAGTTACTTGCACTGCCCTTTTGCAATTGCTCTCTTTAGATAGATCGCCTTTAATAATATAACACTTTCGGCCCATCTCTTTTATCTCTTTTTGCGTTTTCTTTGCGTCTTCAGATTCGCTGAGATATGCAATCACTATATCTGCTCCGTTTTCTGCAAAAAGTAGTGCTGTGGCCTTACCTATTCCACTATCACCACC
>JAAZCL010000027.1 GCA_012513315.1 Bacteroidales bacterium
AAGTAGCAGCAGGCAGAACGATATCAGAGTGAAGAGCCGATGTAGACATCCTGAAGTCTAGAGTCACAAGTAGGTCTAGCTTACCCTCGGGCGCTTTATCGTGCCATTTAACCTCTTGAGGCAGTTGTTGCCCTTTAACTTTTAAGTCCTCCCCAAGCACACTATTTTGTGCTCCAAGCAAATGCTTCATAAAGTACTCCATCCCTTTTGCGCTAGATGCCAGAAGGTTAGATCGCCAAATAAACATGTTCCTTGGGAAGTTCTTAGGGTTGTCAGGATCTTCAGAAGCTATGGAAATCTCATTACTCTTTAATTTTTGTGTAATGAAGCTTTTAATACCCTTTCCTTGTTCATCAGCTTGTTGGCTCAGTTTAATAGGGTTGTCGCTTAGCTGTGGACTCGAAGGTAGCCATCCCATTCGCTCGGCTTTAACATTGCAGTCTATCATTGATAGATTTAACCACTTCTTCTGATCTGCCAATGGAGATATGAGTTCAGATACTCCAACTTTTTCGTAACGCCATTGATTTGTGTGCATATAAAAATAAGAAGTAGCATTCATATGTCGTGGTGGACGGTGCCAGTCGAGTGCAAACGCAAGAGGAGTCCAGCCAGTTTGTGGACGAAGTTTCTCTTGTCCCACATAATGTGACCAGCCTCCGCCCGACTTGCCAATACAACCACAGAAGACCAACATATTTATGGCACTTCGATAAATCATATCGGTATGAAACCATTGATTTACACCACAACCAATAATAATCATTGATCGGCCTTCGGTTTTTTCAGCATTCTCAGCAAACTGTCTAGCTGTTGATATAACCTGTTGGGCAGGAACACCTGTGATTTTTTCTTGCCAAGCAGGTGTATAAAGTGCATCCTCAGAATATTCAGGAGATGGGTCCTCACCTGGTAATCCTAATGATATGCCATAATTGGCAATGGTTAAATCATATACGGTGCAATAGAAATATTCTCCTTCAAGTGATTTCCGCACCGGTATTTTTCGGTATAGGATATCTTCTTTAGGTGTATCACCAAAATTGGGGAAAGCAACCTCTACAACTTCATCAAAATCATTAGCAAACGAAAGTTGAGGAGATATATCTTTACCTGTTAAAACATCCACCATCTCCAAATTCCACTTTTGACTCTTATCCCAGCGTGAGCCTATTGTACCATTAGGAATTACCAACTCTTTGCTATTCTCATCAACAAGAACAGGCTTCCAGTCGGCATTCTCCACATTGGCATATTTAGCTTTCATGTCGCTAGCTCTAATTATTCTACCTGCTTGAAACTTCCCATCCTTTTTCTCTACTCTAACCAAAAATGGGAGGTCTGAGTATTGCTTTACATAATTCTCGAAATAAGGAGTCTTCTTATCCATATAAAACTCCTTGAGAATAACATGTCCCATTGCCAATCCCAATGCAGCATCAGTGCCCTGTTTAGGCTTTATCCAGAGGTCGGCAAATTTTGAAGCCTCACTAAAGTCGGGCGATATATTGATAGTTTTTGTGCCTTTATACCTAACCTGAGTATAAAAAGGAGCATCAGGCGTACGGGTAACCGGAATATTAGATCCCCAAACCATTAGAAAAGAAGAGTTATACCAGTCGGCACTCTCAGGAACATCAGTTTGCTCTCCCCAAGTTTGAGGTGAGGCGGGGGGGAGATCACAGTAAAAGTCATAAAAACTAAGCACTGTGCCACCCAACAGACTCAAGTATCGGGTGCCCGAAGAATAGCTCACCATTGACATAGCCGGGATGGGAGTAAAGCCTGCAAGACGGTCGGGCCCATATTTCTTAATGGTATAGATATTGGCAGCTGCAATTATCTCTTGTGCCTCATCCCAATCTAGTCTAATTAAACCGCCCAGACCTCTTTGGCTAATATACTCATTGCGAGTTACAGGGTCATTCATAATACTTTCCCAAGCAACCACCGGATCCTTATGTATCTGTTTGGCTTTACGATATGCTAGTGCTAATACACCACGTATCATAGGGTATTTAACGCGGTTGGCACTATAAAGATACCATGAATAACTTGCTCCCCGAGGACAACCTCTGGGTTCGTGATTAGGAAGATCTGGCCGGGTTTCTGGGTAATTCGTGTTTTGCAATTCCCAGGTAACCAATCCATTCTTTACAAATATCTTCCACGAGCAAGATCCGGTGCAATTTACGCCATGCGTTGAATTCACAACCTTGTCGAACTGCCATCGATTACGATAAAAGCGCTCCCAGTCACGTGGAGTATCGGTTGTGACTATGTGTTTGTCGGCACTGACAGTAGCGTTTCTACTAAAATAGATAAGTTTATTAAGTAGACTCATAATAAAAGCGTGTTAGGTTAGAGTAAGTGTGATATTAACACTTACAAGGATATAACAATAACTGAAGCATATTTTAGAAATATTTTATAAATATATAATATAAAAACAAATGAACATACAGAAGTTCAAGTATTTACAAAACATTAAGACTTATTTAGTTAATAAGTAGTCTTTACCCATTGAGTAAAACATGCTCATAGCAGCTACCAGCCATGCTGCTAATGCAATAAATATAAAAATTGAAGGAATGACCATTAAAAAATGAAGTTCAAGAGCTTGAGAAAGTTTTACTGTGCAAGCAGTGTACATACCTAGAGGGAATATCATTCCCCAGTATTGAGGGTGATATTTTAAAGGAAATTGTTTATAAACATGTCTCCATAGACCCAAAATAAAAATAAGTGGTATCCACCAAGTACCAATAGCCCAGAAAAAGAGTGTGAAACCTTTTAGGAAGGGGAGTATCTCTTGAATAAACGACCAGTTTTGAGCATTTAATATTAAATTAGAACCAGCTAATGTGGATATAGCAACTGCACCCATATTAATCCAGTAGGCAGGTGCAAACTCCTCTGCACGCATTTCAAAAAAAGACATTCTATAAACTATAAGAGTTATTATAATTATATAAAACATACACCCACAAAGGAACATAGCCAATGTGAAAAACAACACGATATCCTGAGAGAAGGGAATGTAACCACTAACTTGGCTCCCAAGCACTGAAATCGACTGAGTTGATACAATAATTAATAACCACACCCCGCTGATGGCTTTGTTTATAGGGGGTTTATTATCTTTGACAGTAAAAACTGTGAAAACAGTGTAAATTAGTATAAACCATGTAATTACGCCAATGTAAAAGAGTGTAATAGCTATTGTATGATTACCTGTAATAATAACGAACTGACTTCCCAAAACGCAACTTCCTGCAACAAAGGTTAGTAAACCAGGACTTTTTGCATGGTCTTTAACATCGGATAGGAAATTTGAAGAAAACACAATAATTCTTAATGCATAGAGAATACATAGAAAGAGATAAGCTACAACATTAAAATAAAAAAGAGATGTAGCTAAAAGATTAAAATTAAAGTAGAATGAAGCAATGGATACAATGCCTGTTGCCATAACCAATGCAAAATATGCAGTAGGTAAATTAGACAGATCACGTTTGAAAGTATCAGTAATCAGCATTTTATCGTGTTTTTTAGCAAATTTAAAAAACATTTTCGAAATAGTGCGTATATTAGATAAAAAAGACATGTATTGTCAAAAACCTTAAATAACTTTGTTGAATCATAAAACTAAAAATTATGACGGCGCAGCTTACAAACAATATTTTTATTGAAGGGCATGAGTACTCTCTTGCTTCAGATCCTCTAAAACCATATCTAGAAGAGAACGATATAAAAATTGAAGGATATATGACGACTTGCTGGAATGGATATCTTTCAGATTGGGATATTATTGATAATAAGCTTTATCTAATAGATGTTTTTCCCTGCTTTACAGATGAAGAAGGAGAAAATATAATGTCGATGGAGAATCTATTCCCAGAGCAGGATA
>JAAZCL010000278.1 GCA_012513315.1 Bacteroidales bacterium
ATCAAGGCATCACTAAAATTCTATTGACAACTGACACTGCGAAAGAGTTTTATTTAAAGAATGGATACAAAAAAGCTAGAAGCTATACCGCCCTTAATAATGATCCAGTATACTCTAAAGATTTAGATTCATAACTCAAAAAATTGAAAACATGACTATCTCTCTTAACCGGAATCGATAGTAATCACAATTGAAGAGCTAGTAATCGAAACTGATTCGGTACTAGCTTTTTAAGTTGTTCTTGGAGCAACTTTTAGTCATTTAATTAACAGAGTCAATTGGTTAAGTGTTTCGTAAACATTATTTCTGTTTGTAATAAGTTTAAAGATGTAGAAACGGCATCGATCACGATGTAACCTCCGTGACCTTCCAGTATTGGAAATCAGAACACTTTTTGATTGTTAATGCTAAGCAAACTCACATCACTATGCCTCTTCTTATCATCATGGCTTCGCGTGACTATTTCTAAGCCTTTGAAGGTTTGTTTAGATTAAAGAAACATCCTTTACAGGAGTTTAAAGAAATTTACGGATTTACACGCGAGCGTACTCTACAAATGAAAATACAGTTTTAAAATAATTGATATAAAGTACTAAGATAGAGCTTACTTCTTTGGTGTTTGATTCACTGTAAATTCTATGTCATTATTTATTTCTTAACCTCTATCAATATAAAAAGAGTGAATTTTTCAATTCACTCCATATGTATATTGTTAATTTTTATCAACTAATGAACATTTGAATCTCTTCTAGTTCGTCTCACCAAAGTCCTTAACAAACTCATTAACTAAGTTTTCTTGCCAAGAAGACATTGACTCAAGCGTCCCTGTAAAGAAACGAAGCGTTTTAGGTTCTTTAATAAACTGTAGACCTTGAATGAGATGGCGATGGTGGTAAAGCCAAACAATCCGATCAATTGCGTAATCAATGTGACTCAGGGTATAGACACGTCTTGGAATGGCACATCGCACTAATTCCATTTCCGCAAATTTCTCACTACCATCCAGGTTTCGATCTTCACTCATCGTTCCTCGTTCCATGGTTCGAATTCCAGAAACTAAATAGATGGCATTTGAGAGAGCTGCAGCTGGGTATTCTTGTTGTGGTAGATGATCTAAAAACCGTGAGGCATCAATGTGACACCCTAAACCACCTGCAGGAGTCACAACAGGAACATCATGCTTGATTAGTTCTTGGACCATGTATTCGATGAATTGAGGTCCTTGACTAATTATTTCTTCATCCATTGTTTCTTCTAGTCCGATGGTCAATGCTCCCATTTCTCGTATAGACATTCCACCATAGGTTAGAAAGCCTTCATAGAGTGGAATCAGTTCTTGCATCAGGTCAAAATGGTGTTGGTGTCTAAGAGAGATACCCCCTCCTTTAGCAAAGCCTAATTTTCGTGCAGAGAAATAGATAATATCAAACAATTCAGCTACTTCCTGTGTGAGTTCTCGGATACTTTTCTCTGGAAATTCTCTTAATTTAATAAAGTATAGATTGTCTTGAAGTAAAGATGCATCCATGATTAAAAAAATGTTGTGTTCTTTACACAGAGCTGCCACTTCTCTCATGTTGGTAAGAGAGATGGGCTGACCACCAATTAGATTAGTGCCTGCCTCAATTCGAACAAAAGGAATCTTCTCAGCTGTTTCACGCTCAATCACTTCTTTTAATTTTTTTAAATCAACATTCCCTTTAAATGGAAAAGTACTATTGGTTTGTGTGCCTTCATCGATTAGTACTTCAACCACTGTTCCACCATTTTTAACAATATGGGCCTTGGTTGTTGTAAAGTGATAGTTCATAGGAATAACATGGCCTGGTTTTATTAGTGCTGTCGCTATAATGTTCTCACAAGCTCTTCCTTGATGAGCAGGCAAAAAATAATCCATCTTAAAAAGTTCTTGGACTTTCGCTTTGAGCTCAAAAAAGGTTCTCGACCCTGC
>JAAZCL010000279.1 GCA_012513315.1 Bacteroidales bacterium
AAGAGGCTGAAAAAGAATTTGATAAATATCAACGTGCCAATCGCAGAAACAATGAAGCACTTGAACGGTTAGATTTGGTTCGCGAATACTCAACTAAGCTTCAACGAGCAATAAATCGTTCGGAGGATATTCAAATAATTGACAGTTTGGTACTTCCTAAAACTGATTTTTTGAATGCTTATAACCTAAGTGCAACATCGGGTTCTGTTATTCCTATTAATGAGTTTTTCAAAGACCGCGCTCTTAGTCTTAGTGATAAAACTCTGTTTATTAATGAGAGGAAAGATAAAATATACTATTCGTCAGGTGAAGGTGATATGAACCTTTTTACCATGGAGAAGCTACTAGATACATTTGGAAATGAAAAACAATTGCCCTTTTCTATTAATGACGCGGGCAGTCAGGCCTACCCATTTGTATTGAGCGATGGACTAACTATTTACTTTTCTTCTACGGGACATCAATCTTTTGGTGGTTATGATATATTTGTGACAAGGTATAATTTATCAAGCGACTCGTACCTGACTCCTAATCAGTTGAATATGCCTTTTAATTCACCTTTTAACGATTACCTAATGGTGGTGGATGATGAAAAAGGTGTTGGTTGGTTTGCATCCGATCGTTATCAACCTGCAGATTCGGTGTGTATTTATACTTTTATTCCTAATGAACGTATAAGTTTATTAGAAAGTGATGATATTGATTATATGGTAAACAGGGCAAAAATAAGCTCTATTGCAGATACTTGGAAAGAGGGTTTCAACTATAATAACTTGAGAGATCTTGCACGAGAAAAGTCTATAAAGCAAGAAGCAATTAGTGGTGATTTTGTGTTTGTTATAAATGACAATACAACTTATCAGTCTCTCTCTGATTTCAAAAGTAGTAATGCAAGATCGATATTTTCGCAAGCCTTGGGAATAGAGAAACAGTATGAAGATGCTGTAAAAGAATTAAATCAAAAACGTGAGCAATTTGCATCAGGAGGTGAAAACAGCAATAATTTGAGATCTTCTATCTTAGAACTGGAAAAAGTATCTGAGACTTTGTACATTGAGAGTCAACGCTTGAAAACTCAGGCAAGGAATGATGAAATAAGAAATAACTTTAACTAAATAAATCGATATATGACACTACACATTATTGTTGTGATTTCTGTGATAGTATTGGGAATACTTTTCATGTTGATTGAGATATTTTTGCTTCCGGGCATAAGTATTGCCGGTATCGCAGGAGCAATCTTCCTTATTGGAGGAATTGTATATTCATACATGTTTCTGGGAAGTACAGCAGGAAATATAACTCTAGCGGCTTCGGCTGTAACACTGGGACTAACATTTTTTGGGCTCTTGAAATCTAAGTCGCTTGAACGGATTTCGCTTAAAACTAACATTGATGATAAAGTAGATAATAGCTATTTGCTTAAAATTGCAGCAGGTGACATCGGGGTTGCAATTTCGCGATTAAATCCGATAGGCAAAATATTAGTTAATGATATTGAAGCTGAGGGTAAATCGTTTGATGGTGAATTCATTGAAGAAGACTCTGAGATAGTAGTTATTAAAGTGGAAACTTATAATGTGCTTGTTAAAAGAAAATAGTATTATTGTGCAAAACAAGTTTTGCATATTTTAAATAGTGTATACATATAAACAACTGAGTATTAACTACCAAAATTAAATTATTATGGTGTTTTCAATTCCTCTTATTATTACTATTGCAGTAATAGTAATTTTCCTTCTTATATTTTTTCATTATGTACCATTTTTCCTGTGGATTAATGCACTTTCTGCAGGTGTGCGTATATCTTTGGTACAACTTTTTCTAATGCGTTTGCGTAGGGTGCCTCCTCATACCATTGTATTTGCAATGATTGAGGCTCATAAAGCTGGTCTTAAAACCGTTACACGTGACGACCTTGAGGCTCACTATCTTGCTGGTGGTAATGTTGAAGATGTGGTGCATGCATTGGTTTCTGCATCTAAGGCTAATATCGATCTTACATTTCAAATGGCAACTGCTATTGACCTAGCAGGACGAAATGTACTGGAAGCTGTGCGTATGTCGGTTAACCCAAAAGTGATTGACACTCCACCTGTATCGGCTGTTGCAAAAGATGGTATTCAGCTAATTGCAAAGGCTCGTGTTACTGTACGTGCCAACATTAAACAGCTAGTTGGGGGTGCAGGCGAAGAAACAATTCTTGCTCGTGTTGGTGAAGGTATAGTTTCTTCAATTGGTTCTGCTGCTTCTCATAAATCGGTTTTAGAGAATCCAGATTCAATTTCTAAACTCGTTCTTAAAAAAGGTTTGGATGCTGGTACTGCATTTGAAATTCTGTCTATTGATATTGCCGATATCGATATAGGTAAAAATATTGGTGCTGTTCTTCAAATGGATCAGGCACAGGCAGATAAAAATATTGCACAGGCACGTGCAGAAGAGAGACGTTCAATGCCAATAGCTTTGGAACAAGAAATGAAAGCAAAAGCCCAAGAAGCAAGAGCTAAGGTTATTGAAGCCGAAGCAGAGGTTCCAATTGCTATGGCTGAAGCTTTCAGGAATGGTAATCTGGGAATAATGGATTATTACAAAATGGAGAATATTCAATCGGATACCGAAATGCGTGAATCTATTGCTAAACCACAGAGTGGAAGCGAAAATAAACACAATAAGTAAGTAATGAGAATTATACCTGAATCGGAATTGATTATTAATTCCGACGGGAGCGCTTTTCACCTTCATATAAAACCAGATCAACTATCTGATAAGATAATCATGATGGGAGATCCGGGAAGGGTGACTATGACTGCTTCCTTCTTTGATACAATTGAATGTGATGTTGAGAGTCGCGAGTTTCATACAGTAACTGGTACCTATAAAGGAAAACGTATTACTGCTTTATCGCACGGTATTGGCACAGACAATATTGATATAGTTGTTACTGAACTTGATGCATTGGCTAATATAGATTTTAACACTAGAACTGTTAATAACGACTTCAAACAACTTACTATGGTGAGAGTGGGTACATCGGGAGGGATGCAGCCACATTGCCCTGTTGGAACCTATGTAGTTTCGGAGAAATCTATTGGATTTGATGGTCTTATACATTACTATGAGGGCTC
>JAAZCL010000280.1 GCA_012513315.1 Bacteroidales bacterium
CCGCCTCTTTTTTCGCCCTTATCAATAATTGATTTCATTACATCAGTTGTCACATCAGGTGAAATCATTGCCAGAAGCACTAACTTATTTCTATAATCATCCCAAAAAGATGGGTTGGTATAATACCTGAAACCTTCATTTACTATTTCTCCTCGTTCATCTGTAAAATCTCCATTCGAGTCGCTTCGTAAGGCAGGCCACAGGAATGAACGATAAAGGGTAGAGTAGAAGATGCCTTTCTCTCTTTCAGTTCCACCAGTAACTTTTATGTGAGCTAATAACTCTTCCCAAATATCATTAGCTTCTTCTTGTACTTGGGTAAAGCTTTTATTAATCATCTCTATTTCAAGATTCAATTTAGCATTTTCAATACTAACAAAAGAAAATCCAATCTTGAGTTCTAATGGTTCATTGTTATTGTTTTCGCTGAAGTTTACAACAGAAACTTCATGATTATCATCTTTTATTTGTTCTATGTTATCTATTGAATAGTTTGAGACTGCATAAAAATGCACTCGCTCACCGGTATCCTGAAAACCCGAGAAGCTATTATCATCCACCTTTTCAATATTCCAATCACGTACATTGTTATTGGAGCGTGTTAAGTCTGCCAACAGTTTTTTCTGTTCTCCACCCTTGTAGTGATATTTATGGAAACCGCTTCTAAGTGTAGAGGTAAGTTCAACGTTTATTCTATATCTTTCAAGAAAGACCTGATAATATCCTGGATGTGCAGATTCATTTTTATGACTGTAACCTGATACAAAATCACTTGGATTTACTTCTCCAGTTACAGGAAGTATCGGAACATGAAGTAAGTTCCAATGACCTTTATTGGTATGAGCAAAACCGTATATTACTGTATCTTCATATTGATAACCTGCACCACTTCTATATTGAGTTACGGGGCTAAGTTGAATCATTGCATTTGGTAGAGATGTTCCAGGAAAAACTTCTGCTCCCCAAGTGCGTTCATCCCAAGTTCTTGTATATCCTAAATCATCGGGTTCCCATAATGTAGCAGTTCCAAGAAGTGGATTAACGTAACTGGTTAGCTGTTGCTTTGGCTTATCAGCATTGCAGCTTAATGAAATTATTGTTAGTAAATATAAAATGTAAAACTGTTTCATATAAATAAACTTTTTAATAAAGCTAAAGGAACCTATCGGATAATAAATTACTTTTGTACTAAGATACGAATGTAATCGTTACTTTTATAATAAACCAGATACAATAAAAACAATATATATGAAAAGAGTTTTATTATCAACTTTAAGTTTTTTGCTTATTATTTTAAATGTGTCAGCTTCAGTAAATATCTTAAATGAAGAGGCGCAAACCATTAGAGTAACTTATCCAATGGGTATAGGTAGAGGCCCATCGGCATCCAAAACTATAATGGAAATTTCTGATGGTTGGGCACGTATTTACACAGACTTTGGTGATAGAGATTCTGATGCTCCGGTGCAAACTACTTATCTTGACTATGTTAATGGAAAAGAAATTAAAACAGCTCTTTTAAATGCCGAGGAGTCAATATATACTACGCGCTCATTTAAAATTAATGAAGGGCTTGAGTTGCAAGACGAAACAGAGGTCATAGCCGGTTACTTATGTAAGAAAGCAACAACCGTAATCAATACCAATTCGATAGAGGTGTGGTACACAACTGAATTGGAAGCACTGGGTTCTGTACAACCAGGAGTGGGGGTGCCTGATGGAGTAGTGCTTAAAGTGGTTAGAAATGGCAATAACATTGCTCTAGCAAGCAAAGTAGAGCTTGTAAATCATAAGACCAATTTAAAGCCAGACCTAAAAGGTGATGAGTTGAAGTCTTCTGCCTTCAACTACAAAATCCAACAGAGTAGGGTTATCACCGCAAATGTTTTTGATCATGAGAGTATTTACTATAGAGATATTCCAAAAGCAACTAATCTTGAAGATGAGAAAGTACTAAGGTTTGCACAAGGCTCTATATTACTCAAAAAAGTGAAGCTTCCCGAAGATAATTCCGGTTACTCAATATTTACAGAGTTGTCTCATTACTCCGAGGGTGATGCTTACGACCGTACAGGTTCGGTATTTATGATACCTACTGATAGGGAACACTCATTCTTCGATGGACTGTTAAATGGTAAGGAACACCTACCTCAATATTTCGACAAAGACAAGAAACAATATGAAGGAATGGTGGTTACCGATGATTATTTACCTCCTGTAGAATTAATGCGTTTCTACACTTCATTCGGAGTGCGTGGATATAATCATATCGAGGTGGCGGACTACAATTGGCCCGATTCTGTAATTTTTAAACAAGAGGTTACAGATTATGCATCTATGTTAAAGGGCGATGTGTGGGTTGGAATATGGATTGGCAACTATGTACACGATGGGCATAATGTAACGCTTGATATTAAATACTATCCACAAACAGTTAGTACTCCCAAAAAAGTTTATCCACTCTTCACAACAGTAAATATTATGGAGATGGCAGGTCAGGCTTATCC
>JAAZCL010000281.1 GCA_012513315.1 Bacteroidales bacterium
ATCCCATACCTTGTTGTTTTTACTTATGTCGGTGTTTGCAAAAGCTTCCCACAATTTTGAGTAAGCAATAACTTTTGGTTTCTTTATTGTATTAAAGAGGGCAGTTTTAAGCTCAGCACCACTTTTACCATCAGCTGATAAATAAAATCCTTCTGGCACCTGCGCATGGAGTGCTGATACATAAAACAGCAAAAACACAACTAATATGCTGTTAATGATATATTTCATTTCTTATATGATTATATGCAAATAGCAAATATAGTGAATTGATTCACTAATGCAATAAATAAGTGCAATAAAACATGGGCTTAAAAGAAACGTTAATTTAGAGACATTGATATCTTCTAAGAGTGCAATATCTTTTCAATCTCCTCTAGATCAGACCTAAAGCTCTTATCAAAATCGTAATAATTTTTCACCGTGTTGCAGGCATGTAATACGGTTGCATGACTGCGATTTCCAACCTGTATTCCTATTTGAGAAAGAGACAGTTCGGTATGCTTTTTAATAAAAAACATTGTTACCTGACGAGCTTGAACAATTTCGCGCTTTCGCGAGGGGGACTGTATAAGATCTTTCTTTATACTATAAAAATCAGATACCGTGTCCTTAATTTTCTGAACCGTAATACGTTTTTTCTCAAACTTAATACTTTGCTCCACTACTCTGCAAGCAAGACTCATATCAATATCACGGTTATTGATAATGGAATGAGCCATAAGAGAAACAACAATACCTTCCAGATCACGTACATTTTCGGTTACCTTATCGGCAATATAATCTACAACATCATCGGGAATTGAAAGACCGTCTGAAAGTATTTTATTTTGAAGAATCTTTTTACGTAGTTCTTTATCAGGTCGTTCTAACTTTGTTGCCAATCCCCAGCGGAAACGTGTTAATAATCGCTCTTCAACACCCTGCATATCCATAGGAGCACAATCTGAAGTCATCACCAGCTGTTTGTTATTTTGATGAAGATGATTGAATATATGGAAAAAAGTGTTTTGTGTTTTCTCCAGTCCTGATAGCTCTTGAATATCGTCTATAATTAAGACATCAATACTCTGGTAGAAATTTATAAAATCATTTATAGTGTTAAATCTTCTGGCATCTGTGTATTGCACTTTAAATAGATGTGCCGAAAGATAGAGCACCTTTTTATCGGGATACAACTCTTGTACTTTTGAACCGAGTGCGTGGCAAAGATGCGTTTTACCTACACCTGAATTGCCATGAATAAAAAGAGGATTAAAAGCAGTTTTTGCCGGATTGTTAGCTACTGCTTCAGCAGCTGTACGAGTAAGACGATTACTTTCTCCCTCGAAGAAATTATTGAATTTGTACTTTTTGTTTATCTGTGAATCGAACTCAGAGGTTTCAACTCTATCGAACGGGCTTGGAACCTTTGCTGAAATTTTCTTGTTTGTATATTTATCTGTTCCAGCAAAACTTTTGCTCTCACCACGCATTTCAACTGCTGTATTACTTTCAGTTTCAACAAGTATACGATAATTAAGTATTGTACCTTCTCCTATTTCTCGGTAAAGTGTTTGCTGGATAATATCCAAATATTTATCTTCTAAGTATTCATAGAAAAATTGACTAGGCACTTGTATTGTTAGTACATTATCCTCATAATTTAATGGAACAATTGGTGCAAACCATGTATTGAATGCAGGGTCAGGAATATTATCCTTAATAACATTCAAACAATTGCTCCATAAAATATCGAAATTATTATTCATTTAATTTTAAATTGTTCTTTTCCTTAAATTTGATTTATTCCTTTTCCGGTAATTAAGTACAAATTTTCAAAAAATAATTGAGATAAAAAAATGGCTCTAAATTAAAAAAACATCTAATGAAAAAACACACCTATCAATCAAACGAATACACCTATCATCCTTTGTCTTAGAGCATTACGAATGATGCTCTTTCTAGACACGACTGATTAGCAGATAGATACAAAATACACTTTTTTACACTTAAAAATTATAAAAACACAAAGAAAACATCACTTAAAGTCGGATAAATAATGAGTTACCCGATATAATAAAAAAAACACCATATTTAGAACGATTCTATATTGACAAAATAAGGCACTGACGAGATTTAATCAGTTTAAATCAAAATAAACGCAATCTGATAGTAAGATACCTATTGGGATTTTCCCTGATATCTTCAAGTAGTTTTGCTGCGTTATCAATGGTAACATTTAAACTATCGTGCAATTTTGTATCGTTCAGCAAAAGTCCCAAAGAGTTATCATCTCTATTTATTTTATTTGTCAACGAATTTAAATTTGCTATCGTTTCATCTATTGATTTGTATGTGCTCTATAGGTCCATTTTATTGAGCTCATTGCTTACATTCATTAAATCACTACTAACAGTAGCCAGATTACCACTAATCACTGGTAAATCTTTTTCTACTGAACTAACAATTCTATTTAGGCTGCTGCTCGACATGTTCAACTGGTCAACAGTAGAAGCAATACCCTCAATTGATCTTTCCCACATTGGGTTTGACATAATTCGATCTAGAGAGAATAATATTGAATCGATCCTAACCATTATAGAGTCAGCTTTAGGCATTACTCTTGCAACACCCTCCATTAAACCAATTTCTCTTCTTCCAGCCAGAGTATCACCCGGTTGATAATAACTATCTGAAGATTCGATTTTCAAGGTAGCTGTAGATGCACCAAATACATCAGTTCCATATTCGAGATAACTTCCGATAGGTATTGGGAAATTTTCAGTTAGATTTATCCCTACTGCAAACTCCATTGGCTCTGAGCTGATCATCTTTATGTCACTTACTAAACCAATTTGATACCCTTTTACATATATAGGTGACGAAATTAACAGATTAGACACATCGTTAAATTTGGCGTAGTATTGATTCTGTTTCTTAAAAACATTGAATCCTTTTAGAAAATTAATTCCAAAATATAGCATAATCAGACTACCTATGAAAGTAAGACCGATAATTACATTCCTGCTAAATTTATTCTTCATTGATAAACATATGATTATTTAACACGATTTCCATTTTCAAATTCAACAATAAACGCATCTTTAAATTTCTTTTTTACCTCCCTGAGTTCTCTTTTTACTTTATCTAGATTGTTGCTTTTGCTAAAAGTGTATTTATATACACCGCCGTCGAAGTAGTAGTCAACTGGATTTAGTCCTTTAAAAGAGGGGGAGCCGTTTTCGAGTTTCTTAGCAGAGGCAAAGATCTGTATTCTATATTCTCTTCCTTCTGAAATTGTAGTGGAGGATGGTTGTGCAGCAGTTCTTACTTCTGAATCTCCTTCCTTAAAGAAGACATAACTTTTTTTATCGTATTCTCTTTTATACTCTCTAAATCCATTGTAAATAGATGTGGCAAGAGATGTTTGTCCACTATTACTTTTCAGATAAGTTTCTTCCTGTTTATTACTGATGTATCCGAGTTCTATCAGCACACTAGGCATTGCGACTTCTCTTAAAACCAAAAAACCAGCTTGTCGTACATTTCTGTTGATCCTTTTAGAATTACTTACTAGTTGATTTTGCACTAAAGATGCAAAGTAAACACTTAAATCGAGGAACTCATTTGCCATGAACTCAAAGATAATATATGATTCAGGTTCATTAGGATTAAAGCCCTCGTATTTAACAGAGTAATCTTCCTCATACATAATGACGGAGTTCTCTGTTTTAGCTACATCTAAATTATCTTTACTTCTGTGAAGGCCTAAAACAAAAGTCTCAACTCCCTGAGGAGATGTTCTTCTGCGATCTAGTGCATTGCAATGTATAGAGATAAAAAGATTTGCATGTTCTTTATTTGCTATTGATGCTCTCTGATTTAAAGGAACAAACACATCTTTACTGCGTGTATATAAAACATTCACATCAGGGTGATTGTTTTCTATAAGCTTTCCTAATTTCAACGCTACTGAAAGCACAATGTCTTTTTCTCTAGATGTAGCCCCTACCGCACCAGGATCTCTTCCACCGTGCCCCGGATCAATTACAACAGTAAAGCCCCTGTTTTGAGCAGACAAAGAAGTACCAAATAAGGAAATAAAAACACCTAAAAGCACTAACAGCACTCTTTTAGATGTTTTCATATAATATAAATTAAACATGTCTTATGGCATCAACTCAGCTAGTTTTGCTTCAAGAGAATCACCTCTTAGATTCTTTTCGATGATAACACCTTCTTTATCCAATAATATTGTGTGTGGAATTCCAACTATTGCATACAGATCTACAACAGGGCTACTCCAGTACTGTAGGTCGGACATCTGGGGCCAAGTCATATTTAAATCCTTAATTCCTTGTGTCCAAGTCTCATGGTCCTGATCGAAAGATACACCTACAACTTCAAAACCTTTAGATTTATATTTTTCGTAAGCAGATACAACGTAAGGCATTTCTCTTCGACATGGGCCACACCAAGCTGCCCAAAAATCAACTAATACATATTTTCCCTGTCCGGCGTAATCTGATAGAGAAACCTCATTTCCTTGGGGATCGGCAAGAGTAAAATCAACAAACTTTTTCCCAATGGCTACTCTTTCTAGGTTGTCTAAACGACCAACTATATGTTTTACATTTTCTTTCGCTTTAAATGAATCACTAGCGTTATTTAAAATATCCCTTTGTTGATCTGGCTCGAACATAGAGGAAGATGTTATAAACAGATACTGACCAAGCTCATTATTGATATTATTTTTTGCAAAGTTATAGTTCAACTCAATAAGCTGCTTATTGATATTATCATACTCCTGGTTTACCTCAGCCTCTAGCGACTCTGTTAGTGTTCCTTCAGATTGGGCGGCATTAAACCTTTCAACAACTTCTCTTATTTGTTTTACCAAAGCTTGCTGTTCTTGTCTCATGTTATTATAGGCGTTATTTACCTCTGTGCCACCTACTGTAACAATAGTATCAAAGCTTACATTAATTTTACCAGGTTCGATTAAAACAGGAACTCTGATATCATGTTCTGCATTTACAGTTTCATCTAATGTAACAAAACGAAGTTCAGCAACTTCTGCATTTCCCGAAAAAGAGAACTCTCCATTTCTTACTACCGAAGTATCAGTAATTATCATTGCATCATCGGTCATCTTTTGCAGATAGACATTTGTGCCTTCAAATGCTTCGTTTGCTACCTCACCTCTGACTTTATACTCTTTATTATTTTGACAAGACATTAAGACTAGTCCTGCCATTATCGTTAAATAAATTAGTTTTCTCATTTTGGATATTTTTATAATTATTCATTAGCAAAGATATGTAATTTATGCAACTATGGAATAAAAATGTCTTTTATTATTACACTACTGCAATAATCAGCACCTTCGGCCGTTTTATATACTCAAAACAGAATTATGAGCATCTATATATCGAAAGGCAAATTATATTTCAAGTACAGAATATCGGACAAAAGAGAACCCTCTGAATTAGCACACGTAATTATAAAACAGTTTTTGCGATGCAGTTATATAGAAGGCCGACTTTCTATTCCCGATAGAGATATTTTTATAAATTAAAATATACCCTTCTTTTTTCCAAACACACTCAATCAGCAAACATTATATTTTAATTATTGAAGTACGGCATCAATTTTGAAAAACAGAAAAAAACATCTACTTTTGAATATATAAAATTTTACTCATATGAGCACAATTGTTGCACCTTCGCTTTTATCTGCCAACTTCCTTAACCTTGAAAAGGATATAGAAATGCTTAATCGCAGCGAAGCAGATTGGATACACCTAGATATAATGGATGGGGTGTTTGTACCCAATATATCTTTTGGATTTGCAGTAACAAACCTTCTTAAGAAGATAACAAACAAAACACTAGATACTCACCTGATGATAGTTCAGCCTGAAAAATTTATAAATGAGGTGAAGGAAACTGGCTCAACATATATGAATGTTCATTATGAAACTACTACTCATTTACACCGAGTTGTGCAAGAAATCAGAAACCATGGAATGAAACCAGCTGTTACACTCAATCCGCACACACCAGTTTCATTATTAGAGGATATTATATCAGATTTGGATATGGTTTTACTTATGTCTGTAAATCCCGGTTATGGTGGACAGAAATTTATCATGAATACCTTAAAAAAAGTATCTCAATTAAAAGAACTAATACTGCAGAGGAACTCAACTGCTCTTATTGAAGTGGATGGCGGTGTTAATCTTGAGACTGGCAAAATGCTTGTGGACGCCGGTGCGGACGTACTTGTGGCAGGAAGTTTCATCTTTTCTTCCGATAACCCTGAGGAATTAATAAAGGAATTAAAGGCATTGTAAATATATCAGGTGCTATTTTTAGCATATCAATAGCAAGATAAAGAAGAGTTTTGGTTTGAATAAATGAACAGTTTTTTAGGAAAAACACCTTTTTTCCGGTTATTACTTCCTGTATTAATTGGGATAATTTTATGGCATAAACTCCCTCTGTTAAACTTATCCATGTTGATTCCTTCAATTATTGGATTAGTACTAATGCTTCTTTCGTTTTTCATAATTAAAAAGGAACAATATAATCTACGGTGGGTGTTTGGTGTTGGTCTTTCTATATTTTTGATCTCACTTACACATTTCCAATATCATAAACAAGAAGTCAATTCAACTCTTGAATATACTGATAACCACATTGATAATTATTACATAGGAACAATTATTGATATTCCAGAATTAAAACCTCGTTCTGTAGCATGTAATGTTAAACTTGCGGCTCCAACTAATACAAAAGCGATACTATATTTTGAGCAGACATACGAAGCTTTTCAATTACAGCCTGGAGATATGATAGTTTTCTATTCAAAATTAGAGCCTTTTAAGAACTTCGGCAACCCTGATGATTTCGATTATCCTAATTTTATGAAAACAAGAGGGTTCTCATGTACGGGATATGTTGCAGCTAATGACTGGCAAAATACAAACAATCAATCTAACACAATCACTTGTGTATCTCAACGAATAAGAGCTAAAGCACTAATCTTCTATAAGTCTTTTGGGCTAACGGAGGATGCTTATGCGTTCATCTCAGCACTTACACTTGGATACAAAAGCGATTTAACAGAAAACATTCAAGAAGCATTTCGTGTATCTGGGACAGCACATGTTCTTGCGTTAAGTGGATTGCATGTTGGTATTATCTATATTGTCATAAGCATGATATTCTCATTTTTAGGTAATAGAGGAAAACC
Source organism: Bacteroidales bacterium (assembly GCA_012513315.1). Classification (GTDB taxonomy): domain Bacteria; phylum Bacteroidota; class Bacteroidia; order Bacteroidales; family Dysgonomonadaceae; genus Proteiniphilum. The sequence goes on from JAAZCL010000281.1 coordinate 7,237, forward strand.
ATATTTTTTACGTCAGTGCTTAATTATACTTGTACTTTGGGGTTATGTTTTTATATCAGGTATGTCTGCCTCTGTAATAAGGGCAGCAATTATGTTGACAATTAATTGTATAGGCAATATTTGTAACAGAAAAGGTTTTACACTAAACACCTTATTTGCTGCAGCATTTCTAATACTTATATATAGTCCTTTTACCCTTTTTGATATTAGTTTTCAGATGAGTTTTGGTGCAGTCTTCTCCATTCTCTTTTTTCAACCTATGCTGCAAAAATTGTACACTCCCACAAATAAAATTAATAAATACTTATGGAGCCTTTCTACAGTTTCACTTTCGGCTCAATTGGGTGTTTTTCCATTAGTACTGTATTACTTTGGTACATTTCCTACTTATTTTTTTATCACTAATATATTAGTAGTTCCACTAGTGGCAATTATAATATATACTGTTTCTCCTTTAATAATACTGAATCTCCCAATATTTATAAATTCTGTAATCTTCGAGTATATACGTACAGCATTTCAATGGACTGTTAAAGCACTAATTGAGATAACATTGCAAATCGTGTATTTTGCTGAAGCCCTACCTTCCTCGCAGATTTCAGATTTAAATATTTCAGCATTTCAAACAATTCTTCTTGTTGGCTTTATTTTTTTATTCACTAATTGGCTTTTCACCAAACGCCCACGCTCTCTTATTTTCTCACTTACATTTGTTTGGGTATTCCTACTCGTAAAGACCTACAATTACACACAGCAAAAGCAACCCGAGCTAGTAGTTTTTAACAGTAGATACGAAAGCGAAATATTACTTTTCCATAAAAACAAACGTCATTTTATTGAAATCCCGGAAAACGGACTATTGCCACATCGAGAAAAATCAATTTACAGATTATCAGACTGCTCTGTATTAAACAACTCTTCAGATGAAAGTATTATGCTTGACATACTTATACTATCTGGCAACAAAGATTTTAATCTCGAGAAGATACTTGCAATATTTAATCCTTCAATAATTGTACTTGACAGCAAATTACCTTCATACTTCTCAAAAAAACTAACAAATCAATGCAAACTGTTAGGAATTGTAGTTCACGATGTTACAAAAGATGGGGCATTTTCGGTGGAAATTTAGTACTTTTGCTCTTTAAATTTAAATATTAGTAAGGCTATGAACAGATTACCTTCTATCTCCTCTATTATAGAGCCGGAAAAGGTGAAACAGATAATGGACTCTATTGATAGTGCCCATAACATTCTTATAACAACACATTTATCACCAGACGGGGACGCAATTGGTTCTTCTCTTGCGTTATATCATTTCATTAAAAATAAAGGTAAAAAAGTTAGATTAATTGTACCCAACTCATTCCCTTACTTTCTTAGGTGGATGAATGGAGTTAATGAGATTGAGATATTTGAATACAACCCTGCTGCGGGTTTAACTATAATCAAGAATTCAGATCTTATTTTTTCTCTCGACTATAACGTAAGTAAAAGAGTTGGTGAAATAGGATCCTATATAGAGAACTCACCAGCCAAGAAAATATTAATTGATCATCACCCTTTACCAGACACCAACTTCGATATCATAGTGTCAAAACCTGAAATATCATCAACCAGTGAGCTTATCTTTCGTTTATTTTATCAGGCCGGGAGATATGACCAGATAACAAAAGCAGAGGCTGAATCTATATATTGTGGAATGATGACCGACACTGGTAGTTTTACATACAACTCAGCAGATCCAGAAATCTATGAAATAATAAGTCTACTTTTAAGAAAGAACATTGATAAAGACATGATTTACTCTCAAGTCTTTAACAATTACTCAGAAGATAGATTCAGACTTTTAGGATTCACTCTCTCTCAAAGAATGAAAGTTTACCCTGAACTTCACTCTGCTCTTTTATATCTTTCTAAAGAAGATCAAAAACAATTTAAATTCAACAAAGGAGACACGGAAGGCTTTGTTAATTACCCTCTTAGCATAAAGGGCATTGTTTTCTCTACTTTTATAAGAGAAGATGAAGGCATTATAAAACTATCTTTTCGTTCACAAAATGATTTTCCGTGTAATAAGTTCGCTTCTGAATTCTTTAACGGAGGAGGTCACTTGAAAGCTTCCGGTGGAGAATTTAAAGGTACTTTTGATGAAGCTATAAGAATTTACACTGAAGGATTAAAAAAATATGAAGAGATATTAAAAGAAGCAATTAAAAGAGAATAACCCTTTTTTATCAATAGAATATGTATTTTTGTAAAAAAAAAGTATGAATAAAACTAATATACTGATTATAACTATCCTTGCTCTCATAATCTCTGCGGTATCTTGCAAAGATCAAAAGACATACGCTGACTATCTTAAAGAAGAGACAAAAGCAATTGATGAGTTTATTGTAAAGAACAACCTTAATATCCTTTCCAAGTTTCCTTCAAATGGTGTTTTTGGAGATAAAGATTTTTATAAAGATCCCGAATCTAAGGTTTATTACAATATAATAGAATATGGAGACACAACTGATAATATATTTATCGGCGAGAAGGTATTTGTGAGATTCATGGGTCTCAAATATTTTATGGTAAATGACTCAACCACTTATACAAATAACGACAATATCAATCCGCAGGAGATTGAATTTATTGGTCCTGTTAATTCATCAACTCGTAGTTACTACTCATTTCCCGGATGGGCTGTGCCATTACCCAGAATAGGTCATAATGCCATAGTAAAAATGATTGTACCATTCAATATGGGCTCTTCTACCGAGAGGTCTCAATATCAAGCAACCTATTATGACAGAATAGAATACAGGTTCGAGAGCAAAGTCAACCAGTAATTATTTAACATTATAAAGATATTAAATTCTCTATGACTTTAATTAAATCCATATCAGGCATAAGGGGCACAATTGGGAGAGAATCTGGCAATAATCTTACCCCTCTCGACATTGTAAAATTCACTGCAGCCTATGCTACTTTTATAAAAGAATCTACTCAAAGCAAGCGGCCACTAATAGTAGTCGGTAGAGATGCTAGAATCTCAGGTGAAATGGTACTCAGAATTATAACTGGCACTTTAATTGGCATGGGATGTGATATTACAGATATCGGAATAGCCACAACACCTACTACAGAAATAGCTGTTAAAAAAGAGAATGCATCGGGTGGCATAGTTATTACTGCAAGCCATAATCCAAAAGAGTGGAATGCCCTAAAGCTTCTTAATAGCGAAGGAGAATTTCTTAATGCAGAAGAAGGAGAACAAATATTAAATATTGCTGAAAAGGAAGAGTTTGAGTTCGCAGAAGTAGATTATCTGGGTGAAATAAATCAGAGGCAATATCTTCACGAACATATTCAATCCATTTTATCTCTTAAGCTTGTTGATGTAGAGGCAATTAAGAAGGCCAATTTCAATGTTGCTATAGATTGCGTTAATTCAGTTGGAGGAATTGCTGTTCCCGAGCTGCTTTATGCACTTGGCGTTAAAATAATATTTAAACTTCACTGTGCACCTCACGGAAACTTTTCACATAACCCAGAACCACTTCCACAGCATCTTACCGAACTCTCATCACTTACTCGTACTTCCAAGGCAGATGTTGGCTTTGCTGTCGACCCAGATGTTGACAGGTTAGCTATATATTGCGAGAACGGTGAGCCCTTTGGAGAAGAATATACTCTTGTATCAATTTCAGATTACGTATTACAACATACACCCGGCAATACAGTTTCAAATCTAAGCTCCACAAGGGCTCTAAGAGATGTAACTAACAAAAGAGGTGGCAAATACTATGCTGCAGCAGTTGGTGAAGTTAACGTTGTAACCAAAATGAAAGAGGTAGATGCTATTATAGGCGGGGAAGGGAATGGTGGAATCATTTACCCGGAATCTCACTACGGACGTGATGCACTTGTAGGAATTGCACTTTTTCTTTCACAAATGGCTAAATCTGGTAAGAAGCCTACAGAACTTAGAGCGGCTTACCCTGCATACTTTATGGCCAAGCAAAAAATTGAACTAACTCCAGAGATGGATATTGATGAAATACTGGATAAAGTTAAAGAGCAATACATTGATCAAAAACCTATTGATATCGATGGGGTTAAAATTGACTTCCCCGACAAATGGGTGCATTTGCGCAAATCAAATACAGAACCAATTATTCGTATTTACTCCGAGGCTAATTCACAAGAAGAAGCAGAAGAGATAGGACAGCATATTATAGATTTAATTAAAAAAATTGCCTAAATGTTTTAGAGAATGAAAGATGCATTAATTAGTAGTGATGACATACGAAGCCTGCATCCAATCTTCCAAGGAAAACATGGTGACAAGATTATCGACTTTGGCATTAAAATCTCTGCATTACATGTTCCTAACGAGATATATAACCGATCTAAACATCTAAGAGGGGCTGATTTCTGCAAAGATGTTTTGGATAAATTAGAGATAAAACGTATATTAAAAAATGTAGAAGTTCTTGAGGAAGTTGGTGATCGTCCATTTATAACAGTTTCAAATCACCCATATGGACATATTGACGGAATAGCAGTAATTGAAGCTCTCTCTAGTCGTACAGACCACTACAAGATGATGGTTAACCACATTCTTGGTCTGATTGATACAATGGCTGAAAATTTTATAACTGTTAATCCTCTCATAAATGATGAGAAAAATAAGATTACATTTGCAGGAATAAGAGAGAGCATTGCTCATCTAAGGGAAAATAAACCAATGGGCTTTTTTCCTGCCGGGGCAGTATCAAATCTATATTTTAAAAAGGGCCGATTTATTATCGAAGATAGAGAATGGCAACCAGCTGTTCTTAAAATAATACAGAAAGCAGAAATTCCAGTAATACCTATTCACATTTCAGGCTATAATAGTACTTCATTCTATCTTTCAAGAATTTTTGGATGGAAATTTAGAAATCTAAGGCTCTGTCACGAACTTTATAATAAGAAGGGAAAAGAAATGGTGTTGACTTTTGGTGAACCAATTATGCCCGAAACCATTAAACAATTTAATAATGGTACTCAACAATTGGGCGATTTTCTAAAAAGAACAACATATACATTAGGTAAAAAATTGTAAATATGGCAAAGCAATCAATTAATCAAGTAAAACAACGTTTCGGCATTATAGGTACTTCACCCGAGCTGGATCGGGCTATAGATATTGCTTTGCAAGTATCGCCCACCGACCTCTCTGTATTAATAACCGGCGAGAGTGGTGCTGGTAAAGAAAACTTCCCACAAATAATACATCAATTTAGTAAACGCAAACATGGACCATATTTCGCTATAAACTGCGGTTCAATTCCAGAAGGTACAATAGACTCAGAGCTATTCGGGCATGAAAAAGGTTCTTTCACAGGTGCTACTGGTACCCGAAAAGGTTATTTTGAAGTATCCAATGGGGGTACACTTTTCTTGGATGAAGTAGGTGAATTACCTTTGCCCACTCAAGCCAGGCTTTTAAGAGTACTCGAGACTGGTGAATTTATAAAAGTTGGTTCTTCTAAAGTTGAGAAAAGTGATGTTAGGTTAGTGGCCGCCACAAACCTCGATTTAATTAAAGCAATAGAAAAAGGTAAATTCCGTGAGGATCTATATTTCAGATTAAATACTGTGCCAATTAGAGTACCACCTCTTCGAGACAGAAAAGATGACATCCCTCTGTTATTCAGAAAATTCACTTCTGATTGTGCTGAGAAATATATGATGCCCCCAATTAATCTTACTGATGATGCTATCGAAACACTAAAAAACTACAGATGGCCAGGCAATGTACGTCAACTTAAAAATATAACTGAACAAATATCAATAATTGAGAGAGAAAGGGTTATTAATTCCGAAACATTAAAGAAATATCTCCCTCATCACGAAGTAGGAATGCTACCTGTTGCTATATCAAAAATATATGAGTCAGAAAATAAATCATTTGCTAATGAGCGTGAAATACTATATCAAGTACTCTTCGATATGAAAAAAGACCTCACAGATCTTAAGCAAGTAGTAAACAACATAATAGAAGATAGCATACAACACCAACCCACAAGCGTAGTTCCAGTAAAATATGAAACATTTTCAGATAATATAACCATAAGAGAAACTGCAATTAACGATAACCACAACGACATACAAGAGGCTACTGAGTATGAAGAAAGTGCACTTTCCATCAGTGAAGTAGAGAAAGATATGATTGCAAAAGCACTAGAACGTCATAATGGTAAGAGAAAGATGGCAGCAAAAGAGTTAGGTATTTCCGAAAGAACTCTATATCGCAAAATTAAGGAGTACAATTTATAGTGAAAAAACAGCAACAGATGAGACGCATAAAACAGATATCATTTATCTTTCTTTTATTTTTAATTGCAAGCTCTTGTAGTATAAATTACTCATTCAGAACTGCCTCCATAGACTATGAGCTTACAAAAACATTATCTATAGGTCACTTCATAAATCAGGCACCATTAGTTTATCCACCATTAGAGCAGAGGTTTAACGAGTCTATGGTTGATATGTTTACACGCAATACACGCCTTCAATTAGTACAACAAAATGCAGACATGGAAATTGAAGGTGAAATAGTTGGATATCAATTAACTCCACTTGCAGTACAAGCAGATGCTTTTGCTTCTGAAACCAGACTAACAATGAGTGTTCGTATGCGCTTCAGAAATAATAAGACAAACGATCCACCTATTGAAGAAACAATTTCAGCTAATAGAACTTTCTCTAGTAATACTGTGTTTGATACAGTTCAAGATGAACTTATGAGACAATTAATAGAAGAAATTGTAGATCAGATTTTCAATTCCACTATGGCAAACTGGTAGAGGTGATGAAAAAGACAGAACTATACGAACTTATTGATACTCTCACATCTGAAAGCACTCATAGCTCTCAGAAAGACACATCCAATACAGAGGGTTCTGACATAAAATTAAATCACGAGTTAATAGCTGAGGATTTAGAAGATATTTTAATGGAGTATCCTTATTTTCAAACAGCAAGGCTTTTATACACAATTCAGTTACAGAATAACAATCAGAATCTTTTTATTGAAGAGTTAGCTAAAACTGCAGTTTTATGTGCTGATAGAAAGAGATTATTTTATGTTATCCAACCAGATAATTATAAGGAATTTATAAGACTTACTGAGAACTTCTCAGACAATCAGGATAGAACAGAAGAATTACTTAATTCATATTTCAAAACTTTTAGTGAAAAGCCAACCGAATTAAGCTTCGCTCCTAGCGATTATTTCAGTTATCTCGAATCATTAGCTGACGAATCATCAGAGAGTAATGAATCATCCGGAACAAAACAAAACGACAATCAGCTTGAGCACCAAGACATTATTGATGCATTTATAGAAAAGAACGAATCCGACACTTTAAACAGGATACAATTCACAAAAAAAACCAGTAATCCAACTAGTAATATTGAGGAATTAGTAGATACTGACAAGAAAGATGATGATAGTGAGTTTCTTACCGAAACACTTGCTAAAATTTATATCAAACAAAAGAAATATGATAAGGCTCTCGCTATTATTAAGCAATTAAGTTTGAATTACCCAAAAAAAAGTGCTTACTTTGCGGACCAAATTCGTTTTTTGGAATATCTGATAATCAACGACAAAAAAAACAAATAAAATTATGTATATTTTCATTACCATTCTTATTTTGCTTGCTTCTATATTAATGATATTAGCCGTTTTGGTTCAAAAATCACAAGGTGGTGGGTTAGCTAGTGGCTTCTCTTCATCTAACCAAATTATGGGAGTAAGAAAAACTACCGACTTTATCGAAAAGTTCACATGGTCATTAGCAGCTGTAGTAATATTACTTAGCATTTTAACTGCAAAATACACTGCTTCGGGCTCTAGCTTGCCACAATCTCAAGTAGAGGTTCAACAACCATCACCACTTAGCCCCGCAACTGCACCAGATGTAGCACCTTTTGCTCCGTTATCTGCACCTGCTGAAGCTACACCTCAAGATGAATCTCCTACTGAATAATTAAGATGAAAAGGTGGGGTTTATTTTTTATCTTTCTTCTACCAGCTATATGCTTTGCACAGGGTTTTACCCTCGATACAATAAGAGTTGCTTCAGAAGACAGTAGAAATATCCATCAAAGTACAAAATTAAATCAAACAGAGTTATCTTTAAATAAAGATAACTCTAGTCATTTTATACTAGATCACACTAAACTCCGCCTCGGAGCTAATATAGGTCTTTCGCTCAGTAAAAACTACACATATCTAGGAGTTGGCCCTCAAATCGGATATCAATTCAATAACTATTTCATGGCAGGTGCTGGTATAAAGTATTATCACTTGAAAAGAAATTTATCAGAATACGAAAGAAAAAACAATCTTCTTGGATTCAATCTCTTTGGATATATCTATCCGGTTAGATTCATTACAATATTTGCACAACCAGAGTTAAATTATATCTGGTCAAATATTACATATAATACAGGAGAAAAAGTAACAAATAACGGCATTGCGCCATCTTTGATATTAGGTGCTGGTTTAAAACTAGGTCCTACACATGTAACCTTAAACTACGATCTGGTTCAACACAACAACTCTCCGCACCCCAAAGGATTTTATTTAGGTATTTCAGCCTTTTTCTAACGAATCAAAATATCCCTTACTACAGGTATTTCTGCATACTCATTAATCTTTTCAACAAGCCCCTCTTTATTCATTATTAGCTCTGCCCTAAGCACAGCCGATGAAAGATGAACATACAAAACCCCTCTTTTAAAATAGACATTACGAGTATATTTCAAGACACCATCACCAAGCACTTCATGCCATGCCTTTACAGCACGATGTTCTGCAAGTTTAATTTTCAGTCCCGAATTGCCATCCAGAAAATCGGTTAGTACCTCAGATATTGGTTGTGCATTTTTCTTTTTCATCTCAGCATAATATTTACTTCACCATCCAACACGCTATAAATATTATAACTATTATTCAATCTGTCAAGTATTCTATCTAGCGACTCCCTGTTAGTATCGGAAATAAATATCTGTCCAAATTCGGGACCCGATACAAGCTTCACTATCTCTTCTACCCTAATAGCATCCAACCTATCGAAGATGTCATCAAGCAAAAGAATTGGAGTGGAACCACCAATCTCAAGAAGATATTTAAACTGAGCTAATTTCAGCGACACAAAAAATGTTTTATTCTGTCCTTGAGAACCCACCTTCTTTATCGGGAAGCCATCAAGCAACATCTCTAGTTCATCTCGGTGGATACCGGTTGTAGTATGACCAATAGCCATATCACGTTGACGATTTTTTCTCATCAATTCAGTAAAGTCTCCATCATTCAATTGCGAAATATAATCAAAAGAAACTGTATCAGCCGAACAACTTATCTGTGAGTAATACACATTAAATATTGGTGTCAACTGCTCAATAAATTCTTTTCTCTTTTGATAAATAAATACTCCATCTTCCACAAGCTGATCTTCCCAAAGCTCCAATAGAGACATGTCGAGCTGTTCACCTTCAAGCTTCAAAAGAGCATTTCTTTGCTGTAAAGCTTTATTATATCTAACCAAAGAACGCAGATACTCTTTATCAAACTGTGAAATCGCCATATCCATAAACTTACGCCTTCCTTCACTCGCACCTATTATAAGCTCGTTGTCAGTTGGCGAAATCATCACCAGAGGGATTAACCCAATGTGATCAGACAATCTGTCATACTCTTTTTTATTCCTCTTAAACTGCTTCTTCTGCCTCCGGCGTACGGCACTATATACAATTTCTTCAGACTCGTCCTTAAAAGAATACTTACCCTGTAGCATACACATATCAGCATTATGGCTAATGATCTGTGAGTCTATAGGATTTGTATAACTTTTACAAAAAGATAAATAGTACACGGCATCAAGTAGATTGGTTTTACCCATACCATTGTTACCTATAAAACAATTAATCTTTGGTGAAAGGCTAAGTTCAGCCTGAGCTATATTTTTATAATTTATTATCGTTAGTTCATTTAAAACCATTCAATCTATACTCCTAATTCTGATTAAAAAAACAGACATTTCTATTCTCCCATCAATAAACTCTGAAGATCTTCGGGAGTGATATTCAATTTAAGCCTACCATCTGATGCAAACGATATTCTTCCTCTTTCCTCAGACACAATAATAACCTTAGCATCGGTCTCTTGCGAAATCCCCAACCCTGCCCTATGTCTCAAGCCAAGATGTGTAGGTATATTTGGATTTTGTGAAATAGGTAAAATACAACCTGCTGCCTTTATTTTTTTACCAACAATCACCATTGCGCCATCATGAAGCGGACTATTTTTAAAAAACACGTTCTCAATCAATCGCGACGACACATCAGCATTTATAATTTCTCCAGTTTGCTCATAAAGTCCCATATGAATATCGCCCTGAATTGCTATAAGAGCACCTGTGTTAGTTTTAGACATATTCATACATGCTAGAACTATTGCAGTCAAGTGCGAATTATCTTTATTATCCCTCTCACTAGGAAAAAAGAGTTTCGTAATAAAGTTCCACCCTTTTTTTGAGCCAAGCGACATAAGAAATCGGCGTATCTCATCTTGAAAAAGTATTACTATCAAGAAAAGTCCCACACTCACAAACTGATCCAGGATTGACCCCAGTAGCACCATATTAAATAAACGTGACACCAGTAGCCATATGATCATAAAAACCAAGATCCCCAAAAACAATGGCCTTAATCCCGATATCTTCACCAACCTGAATAAATAAAACAGGAGTAAAGCTACGAGAAGTACATCAATAAAATCTTTTATTCCAAAATGTGCAAACATACTTTCTATTTATCGTACTCAGTTAACTCAGATATTATTTTTACGCACTCCACAGCCTCCTTCACATCATGAACGCGCAATATGTTTGCTCCAGAAAGTAGAGAGACCGTATTCAGCACTGTAGTGCCATTCAAGCTGTTTTCAGGTGTCGTTTCAAGCAGTTTGTAAATCATAGATTTTCTTGATACACCCACCAATATAGGTTCTTCAAAGATATGAAAATATTTAAGATATGCCATCAATTCGTAGTTTTGTGCTACGCTCTTACTAAACCCAAAACCTGGATCAATTATCACATCATTAACACCCAAAAGACTAAGCTTAGCCCTTTTTTCAGAGAAGTAGTACAAGATATCTTGTATAAAATTATCGTAATTAGTCATATACTGCATTGTTTGGGGCACACCTCTCATATGCATTAAAATATACGGCACATTCAGCTCTGCAACAACATTAAACATCCTCTTGTCTATCTCCCCTCCCGAAATATCATTAATAATATTTGCTCCATACACTTCAACAGCCTCTTTTGCTACATCTGCATAAAAAGTATCTATAGAAATTATTGTATCCGGAAATTCATTACGAATTAATCTAAGAGCCGGCATCAATCTTTCCCACTCCTCTTTTGCTGATAGAAATTTAGACGTAGGTGAAGATGACTGTGCCCCCACGTCAATAATAGTACCACCCTCATCAAGAATAACTCTACATCTATTCACGATCTCCTCATCAGACTGTTTCCTACTTTCAGAGTAAAATGAATTAGGCGTTACATTCAAAATACCCATCACCAGGGGAGTCGACAGATTTAAAAGAGATCCGTTTATATTAATTGTCTTTTCAACTTTCATCATATGTTTTTTATATCAACATCATAAAACAGAGTTAGGGTCACGATTGGGGTAGTCAATAGTATAATGAAGTCCTCTACTTTCTTTACGTGCCTTTGCTTGTTTAATAACCAGATAACCAACTTTAATAATATTCCTCAGCTCGCAAATATCTCGTGAAACCACAGATCTCTGAAATAGATTCTCTGTTTCCCTAAAAAGAATATTCAACCTGTTCATTGCCCTCTGCAAGCGCAAATCAGAGCGAACAATACCCACGTACGACGACATAATCTGTCCAACCTCCTTATAGCTTTGTGTAATCAGCACCATCTCCTCAGGAGAAGTAGTCCCTTCATCATTCCATGGCGGAATATTATCTTGGAAATCATAATTTTTAATAATTTGAATTGAGTGATTTGCAGCTGCATCCGCATACACAACAGCTTCAATAAGTGAATTAGACGCAAGACGATTTGCCCCATGCAACCCTGTACAAGCACACTCTCCATTTGCATATAACCGATTTATAGAAGTTTCTCCATCCTTGTTAACAGTAATTCCACCACATAAATAATGTGCAGCAGGTGCAACCGGAATCATCTCCTTAGTTATATCAATATCAAAAGACAAGCACTTTTCATAGATAGAAGGAAACTGTTTTTTAATCTCTCCAGATTCCTTAAATGTTATATCCAAAAACACATGATCATCTCCCCTCTCTTTCATTTCAGTGTCTATAGCTCTAGCAACTATATCACGAGGAGCAAGCGAACCTCTTTCGTCATATTTATGCATAAACTCCTCACCATCTATAGTTTTCAAGACACCACCAAAACCACGCATAGCTTCAGTTATCAAAAACGAAGGTCTTGCCCCAGGATGATAAAGAGCAGTTGGGTGAAACTGCACAAACTCCATACCCTTTATTTCCCCCTTAGCGCGGGCAACCATTGCAACTCCATCACCAGTAGCAACATCCGGGTTTGTAGTTGTTTGATATACCGAACCAATCCCTCCAGTTGCCATCAATGTAACTTTAGACAAAAAAGTATCTATTTGATTAGTCCCTTGATCCAGAATATATGCACCATAACATTCAATTCCAGGAGTATGCCTTGTTATAATTTCCCCAAGATGATGCTGTGTGAGTACCTCTATAGCAAAATGATTTTCAAAAAGATCAATATTCGGATGCTTTCTAATTGTATCAATTAGACTAATCTGAATTTCCGCCCCAGTACTATCTTTATGATGTAAAATACGAAATTCTGAATGCCCGCCTTCACGATGAAGATCAAAATTACCCTTATCATCCTTGTCAAAATTAACACCCCAGTTTATAAGCTCTACTATCTGTGCAGGTGCTTCATTTACAACTTTCTTTACCACCTCAACATCACACAAACCACCTCCTGCATCAATCGTATCATCTATATGCTTCTCAAAATTATCCCATGCATTTGTTACCGAAGCAATACCCCCTTGTGCATAAAAAGTATTGGCATCCTCAAGTTTGTTTTTAGCTATAATAGCTACTTTTCCATACTTGGCAACCTTTAACGCATAGCTCATACCAGCAATACCGGAGCCAATTACCAGAAAATCATATTTATATACCATTTATCTTTCCGTTCTGATTATTTGTACAAATTTAATCAATTATTAGAGTATTCTACTCCTACCACATAGTTAAAAGTCCCATATTAATTTGTAGATATAATTCTATTACTTTACTTTGTTGGTTAGTATTAAACTTCTTATGATCTTTTTTTTAAATAAGTATCAGTATGAAATACATTATTGCTTTACTACTATTATTTTTTTTATCATCACCACCAAACCTTCATTCTACTAACTTAGATCAACAACCAGAACCCACTATCCTGTTAAGAGGAAGAGTTTTAGGAGACGATAGCAAACAACCGTTGATAAATGCTAGTGTAGCAACCGAACTTATGAATATCTCAACTATAACTAATCAGGAGGGATATTTTTCAATCAGAGTACCTGCATCTTCAAGTAACTCCAAATTAATAATACGTTACATTGGCTATTCCAATAAAGAAATCCCTATTTCCACGCTTATCGATAGCCCTAATAGCCAAATTACACTAATTTCTTCACCCATCGAATTAGGAGAATTGCAAGTTGTATCAGGAGATGGCTCCCAACTTGTAAAAGATGCTTTATATAAGATCCCTCAGAATTACTCATCTTCACCAAATATGATGGTTGCATTCTATCGTGAATCAATTAAAAAAGGATCAAAATATATCTCTTTGGTTGAAACTGTTCTCGATGTTTACAAAGCCTCATACCGTTCATACAACAATGATCAAGCAAGAATTTATATCGGACGAAAAGCCACAGACATAACTCCACGAGACACTGTTTTGTTGAAATTTCAAGGAGGCATAAGCGATGCACTCATGCTGGATATTGCAAAAAATCCCGAAGTTGTTTTTGGCACCGATGCTTCTGAGTACAGTTTTCATATTGAAGGTTTAATTAACTTCAACAATAAACCACACTATAAAATATACTTTTCTCCTCTATCGGAAGTAGAAGAAATTCTTTTCAGAGGAACTATTTACCTCGAATACGAATCACTATCTTTTGCACGAATGGAGTTTAACATGAATGTAGAAGACCGAAAAGATGCTGCTAATATTTTTATCCGAAGAAAGCCATCTAAAATGAGAGTAGAAGTAGAAAAAGCACAATACATAATTGATTATATAGAGAATAATGGCAAATGGTATTTCAATTATAGTGCAACCGATGTAGAGTTTAAAGTTAGGTGGACCAACAGATTCTTCGGTCTCTTTTCTACAAGCTATGTTATCTCTTCTGAAATTGCAATTACTGACAGGTATAACGATAATGTTATAAAATTCCCCCGAAACGAGCGCATCAAATCTACTGATGTAATAGCCGAAAAAGTAGAATACTTTCTCGACCCCACCTTTTGGGGAGAATATAACGTAATAGAACCAGACCAAGAGATCACTGACGCCATACAAAGATTAAGCGATAAACTCAGAAGAAGAAACGAATAACTAACTGAATAAAAGGTGAAAACTGCTTGCATATAAAAAATTAAGCAGTATCTTTGCAACCCGAGTTTTTTAAACATTATATTTATAAACATGTATTTAGATTCTACTAAAAAGCAAGAAATCTTTGCAAAGCACGGAAAGTCTAACACTGATACTGGCTCACCAGAAGCACAGATAGCATTGTTTTCATACCGTATTTCGCATTTGACTACACACTTGAAGTCAAACAAAAAAGATTATAACACAGAAAGAGCATTAAGAATTTTAGTTGGTAAGCGTCGTCGTTTACTAGATTATCTGATTGAAAAAGATATTGAAAGATATCGTTCAATAATTAAAGAATTAGGAATCAGAAAATAATTCTTACAAAAACATCAAAGAGGGTAAAGTTACATTTATCCTCTTTTTTTATCTAAACAACAGGTATATCACACAATCAAACACTTATCGCTTTCTATGCAAATATTAAAACAAAAATATATTATATAACTATGTTTTATAATATGTTTTTATATTTTGCCCATTCAAAATGATGTCATATCTTTGTATCGATAACCTAAAACAATCTTTTTTACCTTATATACTGATATCACGTTAACCAAATACGAAAGAGGCCATTTCAATCGAAGTGGCCTCTTTTAAATTTCAACCCACTCTAAACACTTTATGCTACTATTCTGTTATAGCTTTTGCCATAATTAAAAATGATAAATGAATAACAACTGGAAAAGAACGTTTACAATTATCTGGAGTGGGCAGTTCTTCTCTATTCTCACAAGCAGCCTCGTAAACTTTGCAATTATAATTTGGCTTAGCCTACAAACAGGCTCAGCAGAGATGCTTGCCTGGGCAGCTATTGCCGCAATGCTTCCTCAGTCAATCATCGGCCCATTCACCGGAGCCCTAATCGACAGGGGTAATCGCAAACTCGTAATGATGCTTGCAGACACCTTCATTGCACTATGTACACTGTTACTTGCAATCTTGTTTTGGCTCGATGTAGCAGAACTATGGCATATATTCGCACTATTAGCACTTCGCTCAGTAGGCTCAGCCTTTCACATGCCTGCTATGCAAGCCTCTGTTCCATTATTAGCACCCACTGACCAATTAACCCGCATAGCCGGAATAAATCAAATTATAGCCTCCGTAAGCCAGATCGCAGGTCCCGCACTAGGAGCTATGCTTATTACAATATGGGATATAGAATATGTACTCATATTTGACGTAGCGGGTGCCTTGCTTGCAGTAACCTCTCTATTCTTCGTTCACATTCCCAATCCTGAAAAACAAAATGAGTTAGAAAGAGATATACTAAAAGAGATGAAAGAAGGAGCCATGGTGGTATTAAGAAATAGAGGGTTGAGTTTCGTTTTTCTATACTCAACCCTGGTAGTGTTTTTTATTGTTCCAATAAGCGTTTTATTCCCACTTATGACCCTCGACTATTTTAATGGCACAGAGTTTCAAGCTGGCATAATTGAAGCGATCTGGAGTGTGGGCGCATTAGTGGGAGGAGCAATAATGGGAGTAAAGGTATATAAAGTCAACCGGGTAGGATTAATAAATTGGATGCACCTATTACTCGGAGTAGCATTTTTATTGTCGGGGCTTCTATCCCCCACAGGGTTTGTCTGGTTTGCCGTTTTAACGGGCCTTTCAGGCATTACTGGCGCAGTATACAACTCTGCCTTCACTGGCCTTATTCAAACCAAGATAGAGTCCACAGCGTTAGGCAGAGTTTTCTCTATGTATTATACAATCGCATTAATACCCTCGATGTTAGGATTAATTGGAATTGGATTTATAGCCGACACAATTGGCCTACACACCTCTTTTATTATATCAGGAATAATAATAATGTTAATAGGGATAATTGCATTTCTTACAAAACCTGCAATGAATTTAGACAAAGTAGAGAATTAGAAGAGCAATAAATACTATATTTACTCTTTTAAATCAGCAATATATATACTATGTCAACTCTAACAATCCTAATCATAGTAATCTCAGCAGTACTTTTACTCCTATACATGGTGTTAAAGCTCAAAATTAGTGCCTTTATTGCGCTTTTGCTTGTATCAATATTTGTAGGAATTGCCACCGGAATGCCACTTAACTCCATCACCATGTCAATACAAGAAGGCATGGCGGGCACATTAGGGTTTGTAGCAACAGTAGTTGGGTTAGGTGCAATATTCGGGCAAATGCTCGAAAGCTCAGGAGGAGCCGAATCACTTGCAAATTATTTACTTAAAAAATTTGGCAAAGAGCGCGCACCATGGGCAATGGCAATAACCGGATTCTTAGTTGCCATACCAGTCTTCTTTGATGTAGGGTTCATAATATTAGTACCAATTATTTATGCCCTCTCACGCGACACCAAACGCTCATTGCTCTATTATGCCATCCCTTTACTTGCCGGACTTGCCGTAACACATAGCTTCATTCCACCCACTCCGGGACCAGTAGCCGTTGCCGACATCATAAACGCACAGCTTGGCTGGGTTATACTTCTAGGTTTTATACTAGGTGTACCTACAACCATAATTGCCGGACCCCTCTTCGGTAAATACATCTCAAAGAGAATATATCTAGCTCCACCAATCAATTTAGATGATTCCCAACAAGAATTATCATCAGAAAATCACCCTCCTTTTCGTACAATCATATTAATAATCGCAATCCCACTCTTTCTTATACTCCTAAATACATTCACCACCGTTGCAATATCAAATGAAATAGTTGGTCAATCTATATGGACAGAAATAATTGAATTCATAGGACATCCTTTCTCAGCACTTATAATTGCTACTCTATTTGCCACTTATTTCCTCTGTATCAAGAGAGGAATGGGCAAGCAGAAAGTTCTTGAATTAAGCACCAAAGCACTAGGTCCCGCTGGAATAATAATACTAATAACAGGTGCAGGAGGAGTGCTAAAACAAGTGCTCATAGACAGTGGGTTAGGACAAACAATGGCAGAATCAATGATGCATTCACCATTACCCCCAATAATGTTAGCATGGTCAATTGCTGCAGCAGTAAGAGTCACCCAGGGATCAGCAACAGTTGCAATGATTACTGCCGCAAGCCTAATTTCTCCTATAATTGGTGAATTCGATCTTAGCGATCCACACCGCGCCTTAATTGTAATAGCCATCTCATCAGGTGCAACTATTTTATCTCACGTAAACGATAGTGGCTTTTGGCTAGTAGGAAAATATCTTGGGATGAATGAAAAGCAAACACTTCAAAGCTGGACGGTAATGGAAACAATAATATCACTCTGTGGGCTTGCGTTTACATTAATTGCAAGTTTATTTTTCCCTCATTGAACCCTTCATCAAAATACAGCTTTTTTACAATAAAATAAAAAAAGCTGCATCATCATGATACAGCTTTAGTATAAATATATTATTACAAACTATTCAAACCAAGCATCAACAATATCCTTGTTATCCGAGTACCATTGTGAAGCTCCAGATTCTTCACCCTCACTATCAATAGTTGCCATCAAATCATAAAGCTGATCTTCAGTTAAATTAAATTTCTTAAAGAAACCTGCAGCTTCGGGCATATCTTCCTCAAAACCTCTCCTTGAAATAATAGTACACACATCAGTAGGATAAACACCCTTTGGATCTTCCAGATACTTAATATCAAAATTCATCCATTTATAATGCGGCTTCCATCCGGTAATTAAAACCCAATCATTATTCTTTACAGCTCTGTCAAGGCTAGCCACCATTGCAGGACCGCTGGACGAAATTTGCTCATAATTCAAATCATACTCATCAATAGCTTTAAGAGTGCTTGCATGAATACCTGCACCACTACCAATTCCGATAATCTTATTACTAAATCTATCGCCATTTGCATTAAGCTCCTCGATAGAATTAATAGTTACATAAGAAGGTACAACAAGACCGGTGGTTCCTTCACTAAATGACTCACCCAAAATCACAAGCTTATCGCCATAATCATTCCAATAATCCACATGAGTATGAGGCAGCCACGCATCCATAAATACATCACCTTTAGAGTTAGTTTTCGACAACTCACCGTAAATCAACCCAGGCTCAAGGTTGATAAGCTCAACCTCATAATCTTTATCTTCAAGTGCTACCTTTGCAAGATGTGTAAATGCAACACCTTCAGCCCAATTGGGATATAGTATTGTAACTTTTTCTTTACCGCTACCAGCACCACCTCCACATGACATTACCATAAGAGCTAAACTTAGCACAACGGTTATACCTAAAAACTTTTTCATCACTTTATTCATAATTCTTTTTATTTATTTCTTCTATTTATATTTTCTATCCTTTTTTATTTGCAAACGATTGAGTGATACGGTCAAGGATAATTGCAAGAATCACAATACCCAGTCCCGACTCAAACCCTTTTGCTATATCATTTTGCTGAATCCCCTGATATACAACACTTCCCAGACCTTTAGCCCCAACCATAGAGGCAATCACCACCATCGACAAAGCAAGCAATATCCCCTGGTTTACACCCGTAAGTATAGTAGGCATTGCCAGAGGCAGTTCAATCTTATAAAGAATCTGCTTCTCGGTGGCCCCAAAAGCTCGCCCTGCTTCAACCACATCACCCGGAACACTTCTTATCCCAAGACTAGTAAGTCGCACCGCAGGAGGAAGTGAAAAAATTACTGTAGCCACTATACCTGGAGTATTTCCCACACTAAAAAAGAAAATTGCAGGAAT
>JAAZCL010000282.1 GCA_012513315.1 Bacteroidales bacterium
GTCATCGGTAGCAATATCAAGATCTTGACTAATAATACCAGCCGAGGCTGTCAACATTAAATCGTCGAACGCTGTATCACCAAAGAAGTCCTCTTTAACTGGTCTCCAGCCGAGAGTTAATGTGGGTGAGAAACCTAATCTATTTCCTTCAGGTAATTTTGCAGAATATGGTAGTGCAGAGCTGAAGTCAACATAATATTTATGCTGGAAGTTGTAAGAAGCTTGCAATCCTAAGTTTACGTTTGATATCTTGTGATATT
This sequence comes from Bacteroidales bacterium, assembly GCA_012513315.1. GTDB lineage: Bacteria > Bacteroidota > Bacteroidia > Bacteroidales > Dysgonomonadaceae > Proteiniphilum. The sequence continues at coordinate 261 of JAAZCL010000282.1, forward strand.
GCCCACTTAATTGTCTCTGCCATGCATTTGCAACAATCATACCGAAGAAGTTATGATCATCATTTACAGTTTTTGTGTAATCAAATTGGCCCGAAAAATTATATGTATATCTGTAAGCAGAGTTACTGATATTCTCATCTCCAGTTTTATTGTCGGTTCCAAATTGTTCAACACTTCCAATCATATCTACACCTGCATAGTTTGTCCAAGTAGGAGCAAAAGTTGCATACTCATTAGTGTAACCTTGGTTATATGTCAGTGCATAGTCTATACCATATTTTGCACGGAAATGTAACCCTTGAAGCACAGATTTTAAATTGAAATCAAAAACAGTATTAAATTGAAACTGTCTGCTTACAAATTTACTGTTTCCTGCTGCATACGAGTCTGCTATTGGATTTGTTGGATTTAATTGAGTGCCACCTAAGAAATATTTGCCATCAATTATATAATTACTGGCATTAATAGCGGCTCCCGAAAGTAAATCATTTTCCTCAAGATAGGAAAGCGGAATAAGCGGTGATACTCGGTCTGGGCGCAGGCTTGCTGCATTTGACCACCAATCGCCTGCTGCAGTGAATGCATCATAAAAAGTAACGTTGGCATCAGCCTGTACTTTAAGGAAATCTCTAAGATTCATATCAATGTTACCACGAACAAATAATCTGCTTGTATAGTTATCCTTACTATTACCTACTTTAAGGAGTGAGTTTTCGCGATAATATCCAGTAGATGTATAATACTTTACACGATTATTTCCACCTGTAATCTCGGCAATCGCTTCTGATCTGTTATACGCTTTACGTAAATAGTCGGATGAATACATATTGAGATTAGGATATCTATAAGGATTTTCACCAGTTGAGTGATTGTAAATCTTCTCAAGGCTATGAAGAATATCAGAGCCATCATTTATGCGAGCTTCATTATACAGTGTCATATACTCAGCAGAACCTAAGTATTCTGGAAATGCTTTAGGTGTTAGCATAGCTGTATTAGCACGTACGCTAATAGTAGATTTACCAACAGTGCCTCTTTTGGTTGTAATCTGCACAACTCCTTTAGCTGCACGGCTTCCATATAGAACAACAGCCGCTGGGCCTTTTAAAACAGTTATTTGTTTAATCTCTGTAGGTAATACGTTATTAGCATCACGTACCATTCCGTCAATTACAACCAAATATTCGTCCATCCCCCAAATATTGCCATTTACACCACCAATTAAATTTTCTACAAAACCTAGACTGTTTGTGGTATATGCTTTTTCTGTCATTTCTTCCATATCAATAACAGATACGCCTCCAAGGAGATCTCTTTCATTCATTGTACGAAATGCCACCTCCACTTTATTGTCTATTGTATCGTTTTCCCATGACAGTATTTCACCATACTGGGCTGTAGCCTTAGAGAAATTTAAAAGAAAACAGATACAAAATATCAGACCAATATATATATGCTTCATTTTAGTCTTTTTTAAATTTAAAATTATTACCATCCCGGATTTTGATAAAATTCTGGATACATGCTTACATCATCTGTTTTAAAAGGAAGCCAGTAATGTTTA
>JAAZCL010000283.1 GCA_012513315.1 Bacteroidales bacterium
CAACCGACGAGCCAATTCTGTATGCACCTGAGCCTAGCACTATCACCGAATTGTGATCGCCCGTATATTCAACATCATTTTCTTCACCGTTATATGTAAGGTACAGATAGTTAGTATGTGCTGGATACTCCGCCGCAAGTGTGTCTATTTGCTTAACAACGGGTGTTATGCCGTTATCCTTTCTGTAATTGCGAATTGCAAGCGAACTGCTCTCATTGGCCTTATCTTTGTATAATGCACGGGCTATTTGAAAATCTGAGAAGCCCTGCTGCTTTGCTAATCTTAATAATGAATTGAAGCTTTTAGGATCCATTTCTTTATGATTAAACTTCTCTAGCAACTCAGCAGTGTCAACGATATTTCTGAGTTTATATAAAAACCAGCGGTCTATTCGTGTAAGATCGTGTATTTGGTCTACTGTATAGCCTTGTCTAAAAGCCTTACTTACCACAAATATTCGTTGGTCGGTTGGCTCTTTCAGTTCTTTATCAATATCATCAATCTTCAGCTCTTTATTTTCTACAAATCCGTGCATCCCAACGCCAATCATGCGCAGGCCTTTTTGAATAGCTTCTTCAAAAGTTCTACCTATCGACATAATCTCGCCCACGGACTTCATACTTGAACCAATTTGCTTTGATACACCGCTAAATTTACCCAAATCCCAGCGAGGAATCTTAACAACCACATAATCGAGCGCAGGTTCAAAAAATGCAGTGGTGGTTTTTGTTACAGAGTTTTTAAGATCAAACAACCCGAAACCCAATCCAAGCTTTGCTGCAACAAACGCCAAGGGGTAGCCAGTTGCTTTTGAAGCCAGTGCAGATGATCTGCTAAGCCTTGCATTTACTTCTATCACTCTATAATCTTCCGATTCGGGGTGTAGCGCATATTGCACATTGCACTCGCCTACAATACCAATATGCCTAACAATTTTAATTGCAAGTTCTCGCAACCTATGATATTCTGAGTTTGTAAGTGTTTGGGAAGGAGCCACAACAATACTCTCGCCTGTGTGAATACCAAGTGGATCGAGGTTTTCCATATTACAAACAGTAATGCAGTTGTCGTATTTATCACGCACAACCTCATACTCAACCTCTTTCCATCCTTTAAGTGATTTTTCAATTAATAGCTGACTCGAATAATTGAAAGCTTTTTCTGTTAGTTCTTTTAGTTCTGTATCATTATCGCAAAAGCCAGAACCCAAGCCTCCTAGGGCATATGCAGCTCTAACTATCACCGGATATCCAAGTTCTTTTGCTGCTTTTAATGCACCTTTAGTATCTGATACTGCAACACTACTTATTGTTTTAACATCAATCTGGTCAAGCTTCTTTACAAAAAGCTCCCTGTCCTCGGTATCCATTATAGCTCTAACGGGCGTACCAAGTACTTGTACATTGTATTTTTCTAAGATGCCTTGTTCATATAATTGAACTCCACAATTAAGAGCTGTTTGTCCGCCAAAAGCCAATAATATACCGTCGGGCTTCTCGCGTGCAATTACTTTTTCTACAAAATATGGTGTAACAGGCAAAAAATATATCTTATCTGCAACCCCTTCAGAGGTTTGCACTGTTGCTATATTAGGATTTATAAGTACTGTCTCCACGTTTTCTTCTCTCAACGCCTTAAGTGCTTGTGAACCTGAGTAGTCAAACTCTCCTGCTTCGCCAATTTTTAATGCACCTGAACCGAGAACTAGTACTTTCTTTATGTTTTTATCCATCATTCGCATCTTATTATTAAATAGTGAATCAGTTACAATTCATTGACTACTTGTTTTATATATTTTGCCAAATAATAATTGTAAACTATTTGTTTAACTAATTGTAAATCATTTATTCTATAAATCATAAAACTGTTGTTTTATGTATTATGAGACTGTTGTTTAATAAAATAGTAAACCAATTATTAATTTGTTTTCATTTGTAACGAGGAAGCTTTACTCTTTTACTAATTTAGCAAACTCCTCAAAGAAAAAACGAGTATCAGTGGGTCCTCCTGCTGCCTCGGGGTGAAACTGAACCGAGTAAAATGGTTTTGTTTTATGTTTTATTCCTTCATTTGTTGCATCGTTCATATTCACAAACCACGGTTCCCAGTCGCTTCCCAATTGAGTTTCATCTACAGCATATCCATGGTTTTGGGAGGTGATAAAACATTGGTTACTACCTACCCTGCGCACTGGTTGATTGTGGCTGCGATGTCCGTATCTTAATTTATATGTGGAAGCTCCGGCTGCTTTGGCCAAGAGCTGATTGCCCATACAAATTCCAAAAATGGGGCGATCTTTTTGCATTGCCTGACGTATGTTATCAACAGTTATACCACAATATTCAGGATTCCCAGGGCCATTTGATATCACTACCCCATCATATTCTATAGTGTTAAAATCATAATCCCAAGGTACTCTCACAACTTTTAATCCCTCTTTCACCAATTCACGGATAATATTGAGCTTTGTACCGCAATCTACTAGTACAACCTTTTTATCGCCGTTACCATATTCTACAACCTCATTGCAGCTAACTTCTGACACGAGGTTATAATTATCGGGGTTATAGAAACCTACATTTACAGGTTTATTATCATGTGCATCAAGAGGTTCATTAATATATTCATCATCATGTACATGTGCATTACCGTGAAAATAACCTTCGCCATGACCATATGCATCAACACTTGAATCCAAGTCTATTTCTATTCTACCCAATAACGATCCGTTCTCCCTAATTATCTTTGTTAGTTTGCGCGTATCTATACCAAAAATCCCGGGTACATTTTCATCTTTAAGCCAGTTGCCTAAGCTCCCCACAGCATTCCAATGAGAATATTGTGGTGTATAGTCTTGTACAACCAACCCGGATGCATGTATGCGGTTGGATTCAAAAAAATCGGAAATTCCGTTTGTCTCGCTATTAGCAGGAACTCCGTAATTTCCGATTATTGGATATGTTAGTAATAAAATTTGTCCTTTAAAGGAGGGGTCTGTTAAGCTTTCGGGATAACCTGCCATTGCAGTACTGAAAACAACCTCTCCCGATGATGGCCTTTCGGCTCCAAATGATTGTCCTTTAAAAACCATTCCGTTTTCTAAGATCAATCGCATCGGTAAAACTCTCTGCATAAGTGAGTGTAATATTAATTTGATTTGATATGATATGATATTAGAGAACAAAGATAGAAAAAAATTAGTTTTTCTTACTAATCATAATAATAAATAAAACAATAATTCCTCTCACACTGCCAACAAGAAGTATTGATTATTGCATTTTACACATCACAATATTTCGACTCAATACATCTTCTTCTTCTCTCATCTTTTTAGGTCTGACTAATAAGATATAATAGGGCTTTGGGAATGATTTTTTTTGCTTAGAAATAAAAGGATAAAGTGTCATTAAATTATTTGACAACATCGATATAACCC
>JAAZCL010000284.1 GCA_012513315.1 Bacteroidales bacterium
ATTCATCGATATGTTACTATTTGCATCTTGTTTTATTATTACTCTTTCAGTTATTTCATTCAATTTAAATATAATAGATCCCTCTATTTTGGATGCAGTTGGGTTAGAAGCAATAATAAATGATTCTGTTTTATTTGTCAAACTTCTTGAGCCTCCCTGCTGTTTTATCCATGATACATCAGGGCTTACCTCATAAATACCAGTAGTTTTCAATAATACTTCAATAGTATCTCCCAAGTGAGATACTTCAAAGTTTGTTTTATTTATATTCAACTGGTGGTTTAATGAATCGGAACAGCCTCTCAATACAACAAAAACGACCAAGAATGAAAATATAATCCTGTAAAAGAGTTTTTCTCTGAACATATTATATGAATTATTATCTGTTTATTATAACAGAGGGCAAACTTTTATTTGCCCTCTGATCATCAATTACATTATTACGAGTATTAATTTTTAGGAACAAATACCCAAAAATATGCTGTTCCCCACTCACCAGTTCCAGCTGGAGCGTAAGCTAATACCAGTCTGTCTGCAGTTAGCTCAATAATATCGTAAGTGTTTACAAGTATTTTACCCTCATCAGGTGAAACGCCACACAATATTGTTGTTCCAACAGTTTTGAACTGACCAATTGCCCATAACACATCGCCCGACGTATATTTATCCTTACTCATATCAAACGAGAAAGTTCCTTTTACTTCAGCACCAGTATTCAGTTTTTTAGTAAGAGAAGCACCGCTGATAGAGAAAACCATACTTGCGTCTAGTCCTTCACCCTCAACCTGGTCCTCAACACCTGCCGGATCATTCACCCACCATGCTGGTTCAAAATTAGCAAGGTAGCCACCATTTCCCCAACTAGCTGTTGGACTCCACACCCATTCTTTTGTGCCATCTCCACAAAGTAAAGCCCATTCCTGAGGTACTGCAAAAGAGAGTTCTTCCACATTTACTGTCAATGATTTTGTAATGGAAGTTCCATCAGGATTAAGTCCAGTGAATATAATTTCATTATCACCTTCAATCACAAGTAGAACAGTATCAGTCATTTTTTGTGATACACCCACACCATAGTTCCAGCTAGATAAAACTGGACTATGATTTTCCATTATAATCTTATTAGATCTTTTACCATTTACCATTAACGGAGTTGCTGAAATATCTAATTGCTCAGCAGTAAGTGCATCGCCCATTGGGAATCTGTCTTCTATGGGTTCACACGCTATACTTAGAAGAAAAACCACTAAAGCAGCTATACTATATATTATTGTTTTTCGCATATTATACAATGTTTTAAATTAAACAAAAATCAATTATTACCATCCGGTAAACTCAGCATCAGGGGTTCCCCAGCCAGCGTTTTGAGTAAGAATACCATCCGAAAGCTCAACTTGAGAACTAGGTATTGGCCAAAATCCTCCTGTAGCGTCATATCTTGCTCTGTAACCACCTCCAAAACCTCTCATAACAGCATCAACACCACGGTTTTTAATAGAAACACCTTCTTGTGCTGCTAATCTATCAGCGGCGTCACCCCATCTCATAATGTCAAAATAACGCAAGCCTTCAAATGCAAGTTCCCATCTTCTTTCTCTCTTTAGAGCATCAAGTGAGTAGGGAACCCCTTCTAATCCAGCGCGTGCGCGAACTCTATTAATTCCTGTATTAGTTTGTGACAGCTCAGAGTGCATCAACAACACATCTGCAAATCGTATTAATACTAAATCCTGAGTATGCGCAAGTTGATAATCAGCCTGTGCATCGTCTTTCAAAATAGCATAAGAAATAGTGAAAACATCGTCGCTATCATATGCAGTAATAGGAACATATTTTTTCTGCCAGAAACCAGTCTCTTCCATTTGAGTATCGGCGCCATATTCATAGCTATCTAGCTCAGTTTCCACATTAAGGATTGAAGCTGCTCTTCTTACATCATTGGGCTCTCTCATAGACCACTCATTCCATAATTCACTATTTACCGGGCCGGCTCCCCATCCTTGTCCAAATGGGAATGTAGATTCACCACCGTTATTAGATCTAAGTCCGAAGTGAAGATTATACTGATTAGAGTAGCCTATTTTAAATTGATCACCCCAGTCAACTGATGTTCCAAACTTAACTGCAAACACAGTCTCTTTGTTACCATCATCTTCCCACATCAATCCTTTGTCTTTTGTGAAATCATAATGTTCAACTGTATACTCGTTGGTATATGGCCATAAATTGCGATAATCACTTACCAAATCATGACCGCTATTTGCAATACAATCATCTAGCCATGCAACAATATCGTTGCTTGTTACATTTCCCTCTCCCTCCGGTAAAGGTAGGTCGTTTTTAGCATAATAACCAGTATAAAATAAGAACACTCTAGCCATAAGTGCCTGTGCAGCCCACTTGGTAGCATGACCTGATTCAGTATTGGTATATGGTGTGGAATTCATCATTTCAATAGCATTCTTAAGATCCGATGCAATTTGTGCATAAGTAACCTCAGCGGGAGACTTTGGAAGGTTCTCAGCTTCTGTTTTAATAACTAATGGAACCTCACCGAAAGTTTGCGAAAGTTCAAAATAAAACAGAGCTCTTAAGAAATATACTTCACCAATAAAATGACTTCTTTGAGCCTCACTTTCCCAATCCGTAAGATTCTCTAAAGTTTCCAACGCCATATTGGTACGGAATATTCCTTGATATCTTGCTTCCCAGTAAGTTCCAAATCTGTTAGGTTTTGTATTCATTAAATGATCAAAACCCTGCATGTCTTTATCATTCTCACCTCCGCCCCCAAATCTATCGTCAGAGGCTAGCTCAGCCATATAAAAATGTGTATCGGCAACATTGTTTACCGCTGTACTCATTGTACTGTAAATACCTGTCAATTGCTTCTTTGCATCGTCAACTGACATTGGAAAATTACTTGTGTTTTGCTTAGTGTAGTTCTGTGTATCAAGAAAGTCTTCACACCCATGAAAAAGTAATGTTAAACTAACTACTATAGCAATATATATTGTTTTCTTCATATTCATGATTTATTAAAATTTTAAATTAACACCAACCATATATGTTCTTGGACTAGGATAAAAGCCCAGGTCGATTCCCGAAACCCATCCCTGATCAAAACCATATCCAATTTCAGGATCCATGCCCGAGTATTTGGTAATAGTAAACAAGTTTTGAGCCGAGAAGTATATACGAGCCTGGCTAAGAGGCATGTTTTTGATAGCGTGCTTGAGGTCATAACCAATTGTAAGGTTCTGAAGCTTAAGATAATCACCATCTTCAATGTATATGTCAGAAATATTTTGCCAGTTAGGGTTGCTACCGCTTGTTAGTCTTGGCAACCTGTTAGAAGTTCCTTCACCATGCCATCTTTCAAAGATATCAGTTGTATAGTTCTGCAGAGGCGAGTCGGCAAACGAGCGATAAGATTTAGCAATCTGATGACCAAACTTACCCACAGTTGTGAAAGATAAATCAAAACCTTTATATCCAAAGTTTAGTGAAAGGTTGGCCTGAAAATCAGGATTAGGATCACCAATCATCACCTTATCGTCATCTGTTATAGCTCCATCACCATTTGTGTCCACATAAATAAGATCACCGGGCTGTGTACCTTCAAGCTTAGCAGTTGCAGCAGCCACCTCATCGGCATTCTGGAAAACACCATTTGTTTTATAGCCCCAGAAATATCCAATCGGAAAACCAACTTCTGCTCTATACATCTCTTTAGTACCCTGGCTAAGAACGTTTTCTTCACCATGAATAATACCTTCGGCATTTGCAATACGAATTACCTCATTCTTATTACGTGATATGTTGAAGTTTGCACCATATGTAAAATCATTAATTCTATCGTTCCAGTCCAATCCAATTTCAAATCCACGGTTCTCGATATCACCACCATTTATAAAAGGAGGATTAGTACCGTACGAAGCCAATATTGGAGCAACAACAAGCCAGTCTTTAGTAGTTTTTATATACCAATCGAAAACAAAACCAAGTCTGTTATTAGCAAAGCGTGAATCAAATCCAATGTTCAGCTGCTCAGAAGTTTCCCAAGTAACGTCAGGATTAGGAAGAATATCAGCATATCCACCTGTTACAATGTTAGCTTTATCATCTCCAAAATAATATCCATTCTTTGTATCAAATGAAACAGTTGCTAGATACTGAAATGGCGAAATGCTTGCATTACCATTTCTTCCCCAGCTACCTCTTAGTTTAAAGAAGTCTACAAAATCTCTTGCATCTTCCATGAAATCTTCATTAGACACCAACCATCCAGCAGAAGCCGAAGGGAAATAACCCCATCTGTTACCTCTTGCAAAGTTTGACGATCCATCGGCGCGAACAATTAAAGTAGCCATATATTTCTCTTTGTAATCGTAATTAAGACGACCAAAGAAAGAAGCTAATCCCCCTTCGCCCCATGGAGAACCACTAACAGAAGTTACACCAGCCGTTACACCTTGAGTGTTTGTTAACCATGCATGATCCCATGATCCTGGGAAGAGTGTATTTGAATTGCCGCCACTAACACCTTCACCCATTCCCCATTTTTCGGCCGATTGTCCAATTAATGCATCAAGACCATGGTCTTCGCCCATATCAAATATATATGATAATGTATTATCAAGAGTGTAGCTGTATCCAAGTGATTGATTCTGATTTACGTCATCTGTTGTGTTTACAGTCGTTGTACTCAAATTATATATTGGAGTATATTGCCTATAGCTCGATGCGCTCATTCTATAACCAAAGCTGCTTCTAAAGCGCAGGTTTTTTATTGGTTGCAGCTCTAAATAAACATTTGCAAACAACGAATGGCTTTTTGATAAGTTCTGTCCCCTACGATAATGCATCTCAGCTATAGGGTTAGCAATAAAACCGGCAACACCCCAATTATCAGCAACCTTACTTGGTTGATCATAATATTTACCATCACTGTTATAGACAGGCATAAGTGGATTTCCTACAAGCAAATTGTGGACGTCGTTCCAGTAAATATTACCAATTCCAACTCCAGAGTTTGTATTGTGTGTGTATGTTAGGTTTTCCCCAATAGTTATAGCATTAAAATCTTTAATCTTTAATAATACATGATCAGAATTTATTCTAGCGGTATATCTTTTAAAATGAGGTTCAACGGGTTTACCTATAATACCATCTTGCTCAGTATAAGAAAAGCCCATTGAGATTTTCGATAGCTCTGAACCACCGGTAAGACCAAAAGCATGGTTTTGAGTCTTTGCATTTTTATTAAGAGCTTCTTCCAGCCAGTTGGTGCCATTCCAGCTTCCATCCATTATAGATTGATACTGATTTGGTATAACCGATTCAAAATCAATTAAAGGAGTACCTTCATTAAATCTCGATTCATTTACTATCGACATATATTCTCTGGCATTGAGCAAAGAAGGCATTTTATAAACATTCTGAATTCCCATCCAACCATCATAGGTTAGCTCAGTTTTGCCCGCTTTAGCTCTCTTAGTGGTAACAAGAATAACCCCGTTTGCTGCACGAGCACCATAAATAGCTGCAGATGCAGCATCTTTAAGTACATCAATAGACTCAATATCCGAAGGGTTAAGTGAATTGATATTTCCACCTGCAACACCATCAATTACATAGAGTGGAGAAGAGTCGCCAACTGTACCAATCCCTCTAATGTTTACTTTAAAACCCTCACCCGGCATACCCGAGCTTTGAGTAATGTTTACGCCTGGAGCTTGACTTTGCAAAGCGCCCAGTGCACTGGTAGTGCTTAATTTAGTTATATTATCACCATCAACCTGTACAGTGGCTCCTGTAACAAGCTTTTTCCTTTGCACACCATATCCAACAACTACAAGCTCATCCAATGCCTGAGTGTCTTCTTGCAAAACAATATTAAAATTACTTTGTCCGGCAGTACCAATTGTTTGTGAAAGATAACCTATATACGAAACTTGAATTTCCGCATCATTTGCAATATCCAAAGTAAAATTACCATCAATATCAGTCACAGTACCATTTGTGGTGCCAGCCTCAATAATATTTGCACCAATTATAGGTATACCAGCATTATCTATTACTTGTCCTCTAATTTGTTTGCCTTGCTGTGCAATTTCGGTTATCATTGTTGCAGCAGATGCAATGTTTGCACTCACCTCATTCTTATAAACAGAAACTTGTCTCTCTACAACACTATAATCAAGATTGGTTCCCTCTAATAGCAGATCAAGTATATTGCTAATACTCTCGTTATTAACTCTAATAGAAGCTTTGTTATTAAGTTCTGTTTTAGCCTCATCGGTAATGAGGAAAACATAATCACTAGCTTTTTCTATTTCCAGTATTGCACTAGTAATAGTTGCATTTCTCAGTTCAATAGAAATCTCTTTCTGTTGCGGATAAACATTTTTGGCTGTTAGGCTAAAAATGCTGATAAATAATAGTAAAGTTGACAACTTCATGATTATTAAGCTTCGCCTATAAATTTTATAAGCAATTTGTTTAGATTTAGTTATTTCTTCCATACATTTGTTATGAATTTAGTTTACCTGATTAAGGTCGGTTTTTAAATTAAATTTTCTAATGATCGGGCGGTGTGACAGCACTGTCCGATTTTCTTTTTTGTGATTTTAAGTATTATATCATAGGCATATCATTTTTTACTAATAAATATTTTATTATTTTCTCTTAAATACTCTGTGGATGAAAGGATAGATATCGAAGTCATAACACTATCCAAATTATTAGAAAGGAAAAGTTTACCCGAAAAGCTTTTATCATTCAAGGATACTTCTTGTGTTTTCTCAAACTCCACGTTATAATATCTTCCTATTTTTTTAAGTATATCAGACATCGGAGAGCTATTAAAAATCAACATCCCGTTTTTCCAGCCTACATACTCATTAATATCTACAATCTCTTTTGTAATGGTTTTATCAATAATTTCAATCTTTTCATTTGGTATTAGCTCTGTTTGGTAATTATCATCAGTTTCAATTTTTACTTTTCCCTCTACCAGTACAACCGTTTTACTAATATCATCATTGTAAGCAGAAATATTAAACGCGGTTCCATAAACTAAAACATCCATTCCATCTGTGCGAACTATAAATGGAGTTTTTTCATTATGTGCCACATCAATATAAATCTCACCATTCACAAAAATTTCTCTAACATCACCTTCAAACTTAGTTGGGAAATCGAGTTGAGTTCCCGAATTTAGCCAAACCTCTGTACCGTCTGATAAGGTAATCTTTGTTCTTTTTCCATAAGGCACAACAAGTTTATTTAATTCTGTTTTGGCAAGCAACAGCTCTTTTTGAGAGTGCAAACTATCTGTAATTACTGCTTTACCATCTTTTTTTAATCCAATTTGTGACTTATCAGAAAGTGTAATTTTTTCCCCTTCCGATATAATATAAATATCTTCATTAGGAAGCGCTTGTCCAATAATCTTATCTATAGTGTCTGAAGTATGTATTTCTACATCTTGTTTCATCTGTTTTATAAATAAAAAAGAAGCTAGACCTATTAAAAGTACAGCAGCAGCATAGCCCGAGCGAACAAACCACATTCTTCTCTTGTACACTTTAATCTTTCTATTAATATTTTTGTAGATATGCTTCTTCTCTAATTCAGAAATGGTATAATGATTTATTTTTACTTCTTCAAACTGAAGAATTGCTTCATTTAACTCTTTATTCAAATGAGGATTTTGATCTCTGAAATTTGTCCAATATTTATTTAGCTCTTTAGTTTTAAACAGCCGCCATTTGATAAACTCCTCATTCTGGAGTAATTTATCTACATTTTGGAAAAATAAATTTCTGTTGTTCATAATGCCCATTTATTATATGACGAATCCAATATCTTTTCGTGGACACAAAAAGATAAAAAAGCAAAAATTTAACAATTGGTTATTAAAATATGGAAGTAACCAGCGTTATATCATATTGATAAGAACTTGTATAACTGCTAGAAGTGCAGTCTTTTCTTGAAGCTCCTCGTCTGAAGCCAATTTCCGTAGTTTACCCATAGCTCTGTAAAGGAGTTTACGTGCCGACTCCTCATTTATGTTCAATATCTCTGCTATTTCTTTGTGTTGAAGTCCGGTCACATATTTCAAGTAAACTGCCTCCCTTTGATTAGGAGTAATATTTTTCAAAAGCCTTTCTACTTTTTCTTTTAAGATAATAGCTGTCTCATTATCAATAATATTATCTA
>JAAZCL010000285.1 GCA_012513315.1 Bacteroidales bacterium
GGCTTACTCTCTTTGTCTAAAGAGGTGGTAATAGCTCCCGGTGCAAGAGAAACCTCTTTTGCATTAGGAGCTTTTAATTGGAAAGTTACCATACCTTGGTCATCTACATCGGGAGAATTCAAGGGTGCACTAAAAGGAGTGAGATTCTCCCGATTTTTATGAGGGTTGTAATCTAAATTAACATTTGCTTGTTGAGCAATTAATAAAGTTGGTATTAAAAATAATACCCAAAAAACATGTTTCATAATTCTTGTCAGTTAAGTCTAAAAAAGTATTTTAACTAGAGAAACAATTTTAAGTTTAAAAAAAACATAGAACTTAAAAAGTATTTAACTTGAAAGAGTGTAAAAGTACCCTTTTCCTAATCTGACTAGGAGGATTAATCTATATTTATGGTGTACATATCTTTTAATTGTTACAATTCTACAGTGATATCAATACTTTTTAATCCTTTGTCAGACGAAGTTCCACCATACATCAGTGTGTAGTTTCCCGATTTAGGAATCAAATTATCTGAACGTTCATCATAAAATTTAAAAGAATCTGAGTTGATGGTTAGTTCAACTTCTTTTGTTTCATTCGGCTTAATATTTACTCTTTGAAATGCTCTTAATGATTTAAGTGGAGCTTCTGGATCGTCATTCCTTTTTACATATAACTGAACAACTTCATCTCCCGATATATCAGAATTGTTAGTTACAGGTATGGATATTGTGAGTCCTTTATCAGCTTTTATTATATTTGAGGATATTTGTGCATCTCCATAGATAAATTCAGAGTAACTTAATCCATGGCCAAATACATAAAGAGGTTCCTCTTTCATATAACGATATGTTCTGCCATCCATGTTGTAGTTTTGAAAACCCTGATGCTCTGGATTTTCTGCTTTTTTCAAAGCATTATCAAGTTGTGTGGTGGATTTATAAAAAGTTACAGGTAGTCGTCCTGCCGGATTGTAATCTCCAAATAAAACATCAGCAACTGCTTGTCCAGCAGACTGTCCTCCATACCATGCTGCAACTAATGCATCATAATTTGGTTCATCTTGTTCAAGTGCCAATGAACTACCAGAGCAAAGTACAAAAATAACAGGTTTTCCAGTTTTATTAAGATCTGCAAGTATTCTACGTTGCACATCTGGAAGTTCCATGTTTTCCCTGTCGCCACCTTTAAATCCTACGGCGTTTACAGGCATTTCTTCACCCTCCAACTGTGGAGATAATCCTCCCACATATATTATTGCATCAACATCTTTAATTAGCTCTGTTAGCTCATTAAACTGTGCGGGTTCCTTTCGAAATATAGAAAAGTCAATATTTACACGTCTGCCTGTTTGTGAGTGTTCAAGCCTAATGTCATAGGTGTTTCCTTTTATAACATTAAAAGCAAATTCTGATGGAACAGAGGCTTCGCGACCACTTTGTGACATGACTTCCTTATTGTCTATAATGAGCTTATAACTGTCTGAAGTACGGGCCGAAATAATCACTTCGCCAGTATATGGTGCAGTGAAAATACCGCTAATGCGTGTAGAGGTATTATCCATATTTACACCTTGAGCAAGTGCAGTGCCTCCAGAGTTATTATAACGTATTCCTTCACTATTAACCTCTGTAGCAATAGGTTCACCTTTAAAATTGTTGTTATTGTAAAACTCAACATATAATCCTTCAGAGTTTTCTTGAGAATTTGTGATGTGATCATATAATGAGCTCCGCACCCATGGATCTACAAGATCGCATCCTCTGTCGTAAATGATTTCGGTATTGGTTAATTTTGCACGAATGCCTTCTAAAATAGTAACCGTTGAAGAGGGGGTTCCATTATAATTGCCCCATAACATTACACTATCGGCAGCGTTTGCGCCAATAACTGCTATACGTTTAATATCCTTACTTAATGGTAAAACATTATTATTATTCTTAAGAAGTGTCATAGATTCATGCGCAACTTTCAATGCATTTTCTCTATGTTTAGGAGAATCTACTATCGAGTGAGGGAGTTCGTTCCATGGATTTCTGTCTATAGGATCAAGCATACCTAATTCGAACCAGCCTAGTAATACACGTCGTAATGAATGATCTATTTGTTCCTCACTAATCAACCCCTGTTCAACAGCTAACACCAAATTTTCATACACTGAGCCGCACTCAAGATCTGTTGTATGAATTACTGCGTCGGCAGCAGCAGACTCTGGATTAGGGTGGGTGCCATGATTATCAGGAATATAGAAGTCGTTAATCCCCCAACAATCGGATACAACCATTCCTTCGTATCCCCATTCTTCACGTAAAATATCGAGCATTAATTTGCTGCTTCCACAACATGGCTCTCCCTCAAAAGCATTGTATGCACACATTACTTGTTTCACATCTGCCTCATCTATAAGAGCTTTGAAGGCCGGTAGATATGTTTCTCTTAAATCTCTTGCAGAAACAGAAGCGTTATATGAATGTCTGTTCCATTCAGGTCCACTGTGTACAGCAAAATGCTTTGCACAAGCATATGTTTTTAAATATTGTGGATCATCTCCCTGTAAACCCATAACTGCAGCAACGCCTAATCGTGATGTTAAAAAAGGATCTTCTCCATATGTCTCCTGGCCTCTTCCCCAGCGTGGATCACGAAAAATATTAATATTAGGGGTCCAGAAACTTAACCCATAATATCTTCCTCTGTTATCATTTCTTATTGCCTCATTATATTTGGCCCGTGCTTCATCTGATATAATATCAAATGCCTCTTTATGCCCTTTTTCATTCCATGTAGCTGCCATGCCTATTGCCTGAGGGTAAACTGTGGCAATTCCAGCACGCCCTACGCCATGTAAAGCTTCATTCCACCAATCGTATGCCGGGATGCCTAATCTGGGAATAGGCTCTGATGAGTTAACCATAAGTCCAGCTTTTTCTTCTAGGGTTAGAAGACTTAAAAGGTTTTCTACTCGTTCTTCAACAGGAAGATCTGGATTTTGAAATGGGTATTGATATTTAGTTTCACAACCCAACAAAAAAAATAATCCTGTACCAAGGATTAACAATAAATACATTTTTCTCATTCTATTATAATTTTAATGTCATTTAATTTTAAATTTTTGTCCCTGCCATGTATTTCTCTCATTAAATCGTTTAATAATCATATCTCTTACAACGTAGTTTTTTAATCCCCACTCGGGTGCGATTAGAAGCTTTTCTGGTGATTGTGAGGTAAATCTTTCAATATAAATTTCAGGATTTAATCTTTCAGAAAAGCTAACGCACATATTAATATAATCATCCAATTCGAATAAATTGAAGGCACTTGGATCCACTCTATATTCCCTAGACATAATAGTACCCTTTATTATCTGGAGCTGATGTAGTTTAAGTGATGTCAATGGTAATTTCGAAAGCTTATCTGCATGACTTAGTATTTCGTCTTTAGTTTCGCCAGGAAGGCCTAGTATCATGTGAGCACCTACAGCTATACCTTTTTTAGCAGTCAGCCTAATTATATTTTCAGATTCTTCATAACTGTGTAGCCGATTAACTCTATCCAAAGTTTTGTTGAGAGTTGATTCAACTCCATACTCAATCATAACAAATGTCTTTATGCTTAGAGCCTCAAAATAATCCAACAGTTTTTCAGGCATGCAGTCGGGACGAGTTCCTACAATTAAACCCACCACATCAGGGTAGGAAAGAGCCTCTTCATATTTATCTATTAATGTGTCTATAGGGTCGTAAGTATTGGTATATGATTGAAAATATGCCAGATACTTCATGTCGGGATATTTATATGAGAAAAAATTGATGCCATCCTCCAATTGCTCAGATATAGATTTGGTTGGTTTCCCGTAACCTGGACTAAAGCTCTGATTATTACAATAGGTGCATCCTCCATAACCCTTGTTCCCATCTCTGTTAGGACATGTGAAACCGGCATTGATAGATATTTTTTGAACTTTATATGTAAATTGAGATGATAAGTATTCCGAAAAATCACGATATGGTTTTTTAGTAGAAAACATGAATTAAATATTAATAATAGTTTTTTTTCTTTTAAATGATTGCCATTTCATATATGTTCCTGAGCGCCATAACCATTCGAGTGGTCCATACAAAAAGTGTCTCAACCATTGTTTACTAGCGATTATTTGTATTGCATATATTATCAATCCTAAAAAGAATAGCTCTGTAATACCCAATCCTCCAAAAAATGAACCCAATCCCCAAGATGAAAACAGTATGGCTCCGACAACATTCTGTGCTTCATAGTTTGTAAGTCCCATGCGTCCATATGGAGAAAGTAAATCAAGATATTTGCTTAAAAATTTAGTCTGATACAAAACTATAAATCCCATTGCTAAAACACCTGATTGAAAGAGCATACTTAAATCATTTAAAGTTAAAGCAATTATTGAACTTATTGGTACTTTCAGTCCTTGCGAAACAAGTAAGAAAATATCTGTAGGATTTTCTGGGGCAACCAATCGGCCTAAAAGCTTAGTCACAACTGAAACAATAAAAAAGCTTATTAATAGAATGTAATTCTTTTTTCTTTTTATGTTTACCTTTTCAAAGAAACCTGTTCTACCTACAACAAACCCTAATATAAAAAGAGCGAGAACAATATAACCGATTGAACTCTTTCTAAACTGAAAGTTAAGCTTTTCTTTTGTTTTTACAAATAAATTATCTTTGGCAGATTCAATAAATGATGAATTGGTAATTAAAACATCTTCATTTGTTGTGGTATTTAAAGTTTCTCTATCTACCACATTTGCATCTGAAGGCTGATTTAAAGTTATAGTTTCATTAAAAGTAATATTGTCGAAGCCAACCATTGACATTAAAGGTAATCCAAACAGTATAAGACTAGTTAAAGTGATTAAAACCCAATTTCTTAAAGGAAATAGCAGCACAAGTATGATACCATAAAAAGCGTACAAAGTAAGAATATCCATGTAAGCAAAAGTAGTACCAACAATTCCAATCACGAAAAGGATAACCATTCTCCATAAGAAACGACCCCGAAAATCGACACCTCTCTTTGATGCTCTATCCATTTGTATAAAAAAACTAAGCCCGAAAAGGAATGAGAATATAGTAATAAATCGACCAGCTATTACGTGTGTCACAAGAAGTTGTATAATGGTATCAAACATCGGATACCTAGCTCCTTCTATTATGTTGTCGGATAAATAACCAAATTTCTGCATCATATGTATAAGGATAACTCCTAAAAGAGAAAATCCTCTTAACGCATCTATTACATTTATTCTTTTTTGAGAAACAAGCATTGATCTGTCAACTTCCATCTATTGTTAATTTATATTATAAATTACTACTATTTAATTAAACAAAAATTCTCTACTTATGTTTTGTGCCACTTCAAATATATAATTAAATAGACAATGTTAACAGTGTTATCATTAATAATTATTCAAAAGTTATTATTAATATGTATCTTAAACGTAAGAATCAAAACGTCATTTACTCCTGAATTTAAATAAAAAGTATTGATAATTAGTATTTTATATGTCAATTGTAAATAAAAAAGGGTAATTCTTAGTGCGAATTACCCTTTAAATTATTTATCGAAAAATATATTTTTATTCTTCAGTATCAGCTTCAGGAAGTTTCTCTTCTTCAGCTTCAATATTAGTTGTATCTTCCTCAGTTGTTTCAGTTTCTTCTGCAACTGTTTCAGACTCAACTATAGGCTCAACCTTAGTTTCAACCTCTTCAATTACTGCTTCTGCATCAGCTTCTTTTTCATCAGCTTTCTTTTCAGCTTCTTTCTTGAATGCTTCAACTTTTTGATTGTCTAATTTTTCTTTCAAAGCAGCCAATTCCTCAATATCACCCAGTGTTGTCTTTTCTGTTGTAGACGTAGTAGCTGCAGCTTCTATAGCTCCATCTTTTTTGCCTGTACGTTTACCTTTTTTTCTGGAATCATCACCTGTGCTATCTTCGTGAATACGGCTATGAGATACAATTATACGTTTAGCATCTTTGTTAAACTCAATAACCTTGAATTCAAGTTTATCTTCTAGTTTTACTTCTGTATTATCTTCTTTAACAAGATGTTTTGGTGTAGCAAAACCTTCCACTCCATATGGTAAAGATACTATTGCACCTTTATCTAATAATTCAATAATAGTACCTTCGTGAATTGATCCGGCTGTAAAGATTGTTTCGAAAACATCCCAAGGATTCTCTTCTAATTGTTTATGTCCTAAACTTAAGCGACGGTTTTCTTTATCAATGTCAAGTACTTGTACTTCAATTGTAGCTCCAATTTCAGTTACTTCACTTGGATGCTTGATCTTTTTAGTCCAAGAAAGGTCTGAAATATGTATTAAACCTTCAACACCTTCTTCAATCTCAACAAATGCTCCAAAGTTAGTGAAGTTACGAACTTTAGCGCTATGTGTACTTCTTACAGGGAATTTCTCCTCTATACTTTCCCATGGATCTGGTTTAAGTTGTTTTACACCCAATGACATTTTGCGGTCATCGCGATCAAGCGTAAGAACTACTGCTTCAACTTCATCACCTACACTCATAAAATCTTGGGCACTATGTAGATGTTGAGTCCAGCTCATTTCTGATACGTGAATTAACCCTTCTACACCTGCTGCAATTTCAACAAATGCACCGTAGTCGGCCATAACAACCACTTTACCTTTAACAATGTCGCCCACTTTTAAGGTTTCACTTAAAGCATCCCATGGATGTGGAGTTAATTGTTTTAGTCCAAGTGCAATACGTTTTTTCTCATTATCAAAATCAAGTATAACAACATTGATTTTATCATCAAGTTGAACAACTTCTTCAGGATGTTGGATACGACCCCAAGAAAGATCTGTAATATGAACTAGTCCATCTACTCCACCTAGATCAACGAATACTCCGTATGATGTAATGTTTTTAACAACACCTTCAAGTACTTGTCCTTTTTCTAATTTAGAGATTATCTCTTTCTTCTGTTGTTCTAATTCTTCTTCAATAAGTGCTTTGTGAGATACAACTACGTTTTTATATTCAGGGTTGATTTTTACCACTTTGAATTCCATGGTTTTATCAACAAATATATCGTAATCGCGAATAGGCTTAACATCAATTTGTGATCCTGGTAAGAAAGCCTCTATACCAAATACATCAACGATCATACCGCCTTTAGTACGACATTTAATGTAGCCTTTAATAATTTCATTATTTTCAAGGGCAGTATTAACACGATCCCATGCACGTGATGCACGCGCTTTTTTGTGAGAAAGGATTAATTGACCTCTTCTATCTTCTTGGCTTTCGATGTATACTTCTACCTCGTCACCAATTTTAAGGTCAGGATTGTATCGGAATTCGTTCAATGAAACAACTCCATCTGATTTGTATCCGATATTTACAATCACTTCGCGTTTGTTCATGGATGAAACAGTACCTGTAACTACCTCTTTATCGTTGATTTTGCTCAGCGTACTATCGTAGCTTTCGGCAAGTTTTTCTCTGCTCTCTTTACTATAAGGGTCATCCTGAGCATAAGCAGCCCAATCAAAATCTTCGATGGGTGCTACAATTTTTAGGTTTTCAGTCATTTGTTGTTGAATAATGTTTAATTTAAATAGTGAGACTTTATATTGATTAGTTTAATTATAGTCTATTTATTTTTATAATATAAACCAAGTGAGTATACTATTTATACACCTGATTCAAAGAAATAGCTATAAAAAAAGCGGTGCAAAGATAGTCGGTTTTTTATCAATAACCAATTCTTTGCACCAATAATTATATGAAAAACTTTCACTTTCAGAGTAGTAACCCGTTTTGCACTTCTCGTCTATCTTGTATTCCTAGAAGTTGTTCAACGAGTCTAAGGCCAAAATCAAAGATCAATCCAGGACCCTTTCCGGT
The DNA here is from genome assembly GCA_012513315.1 of Bacteroidales bacterium. Taxonomy (GTDB): domain Bacteria; phylum Bacteroidota; class Bacteroidia; order Bacteroidales; family Dysgonomonadaceae; genus Proteiniphilum. The sequence goes on from JAAZCL010000285.1 coordinate 7,899, forward strand.
AATAATATTTTCATCAACAACTACACTTTCACCAGTTGTTTTTGCTCCAATAAGTTCAGGCTCAAAACCAGGGTAGCACGTTGCTCGTTTACCATCTAGAACTCCTAATCCTCCAAGAACCATAGGAGCAGCACATATAGCTGCAATCAGCTTTCCTTTAGAATTAAAATCAGATATAAGATTTTTCAAATCCTCGTGTTCATTCAAATGCTTTGCGCCGGGCATACCACCTGGAAGTACCAACATGTCGAAGTTTGTGAAATCAATATCATTGAATTTTTTATCGGCTGTAACAGGAATATTATGAGCACCTGTTACAACATTATTATCAGTTATTGAAATTGTAACAATATCAATTTTAGCTCTTCTCAAAATATCTACTGTTCCCAATGCTTCAATTTCTTCAAATCCTTCTGCTAAAAAGAGGGCTACTTTCTTCATAATTTTTAGTTTTAAATACAGTATATTAAAAACTGTCTGTTTATAATTGAATGTAAAAATGGGAGGTTTAGTATTATTAATTCAAGTTGAACCTATATGTAATTGTACCTTGCTGATTGTTAACTGAATTAATAGAATTGAACTTTGTGTTCCTTGCAGCTCTTAAAGCTTCATTTAGTAGAGCTGAATTAGGTGCGTTTGTGCCACGTCCAATTTCCGCATGTATAACTTTACCTCCGGGATCAACTGTTATGTTAACAACCACAGTGCCAAAATCGTTCACGTTGTATGTGGGTTGAACCAATCCACCACTTCCTAAACTTCTTCCTCCTAAATTAAAAGAACCAATCCCGCCTGTTCCTATTGGAGAACCCTGAGAAGAATTGCCTGTTGATACACCTTGAGTGCCTGTACCTTCAGTATTGCCACGACTCTCATTGTTTTCACCAAAAAGTCCCGACATTTGTTCATTAATCCTTCTTGATTGAGCTTCTTTTTCTCTTCTTATACGCTCTGCTTCTTCAACTCTTCTTCTCTCAGCTTCCAATTCTGCACGTCTTCGTTCTTCTTCTCTTTTTGCTTCTATGTCAATTGAGGGTACGTTGTTCTGAGTGATAAACTCTTCAGTTTGTGGTTGAGGAGGTGTTTCAACTTGAGGTGTAGGAATTGGGGTTACTTCGTTATATGGAGACTCAAATGCACCATACGCATTCTCAGTAGTCCCAAACATTACTGGTATACCTTCTAATTCTTGAGGAGGTATAGTCATTTTGAAATAAGTAAATATAAGCAACAGAAAAAGCAACACTGTAAACAATGTTGTTCCTACAATTCCAAATATTTTCTCCTTCGAAATTTCTTTCATAAGCTAATTCAAGCTTTTAGTTTGGTCTAGTCATCAGCACCATCTTAAATTGGTTCTGATTAGCGATATCTAAAATGCGAACTATTTCTCTATAAGGCACACTTTCATCTGCATATAATGCAACAAAAATATCGGGATCAGCAGTATAAACCGATTGCAGAAATGGCGTTATATCTTCAAATGCTATCTCTCGCTCAGTTTCATTAGCATTTGCAACATAATAGTTAAGCTCTTTATCAATTGTAACTCTAGTTATAGGTTTTGCTTGCGCTTGCTGTTGAGATCTTGGCAGCAACACCTGAATGGCATTTGGTACTACAATTGTAGAAGTAATCATGAAAAAGATAAGCAGCAGGAAAATCACGTCAGTCATGGATGCCATGCTGAAATTTGTTTCTATACTAAATCGTTGTTTTAGTGACATATCTTATACATCTGAAAAAATGTTCATATTAAGAAAAACCTAAGCTGCTGGTTCATTAAGGATATCCATAAATTCCATTATCCTCATTTCCAAACGGTTTACAATACCTTTTATCCGAGTTGTTAAGTAGTTGTAAGCAAAAAGAGCGATGATACCCACAATTAAACCTCCCACAGTTGTAACCAAGGCCTCATAAATACCTGTTGATAGAATATTTACATCCACATTAGCCCCTGCACTTGCCATGTCCATAAACGCCTTTACCATACCGGTAACTGTGCCAAGAAATCCCACCATAGGAGCGCCCGATGCTGCGGTTGCGAGTATGGGAAGTCCTTTTTCAAGATGAGATATTTCAATATTACCCTGATTCTCTATTGTCGACATAACATCAGAAGTTGGTCTGCCTAGTCTAGAAATACCTTTTTCTACCATTCTAGATGTAGGTGTATCAGTATTTCTACATAGGTTTATAGCAGCATCAATTTTACCATCATGGATATAATCTTTAATCCTGTTCATAAAGGAATTATCCTCCTTAGCAGCCTTATTTATTACGAGTGTACGCTCAATTAATACGTAAATCGACATTAATAAAAGTATAAGGAGGATAATCATTAACCATCCACCTTTTAAGGCGAGCTCAAAAGCGTTCATTGTAACTGCTGTGACTTCAGCTGTTGACTGTGGCATTGTCTGGAATACTGCCTGTGCTGTATCAGCTGGCGAAGGTAATTGCAAAAAGATCATACTTTAATGTACTATTAATTAGTTATATGAATTATTTTGTTTTTATAAAGATATAAATTTTGACATATCAAACCTCAGATGTAGTCACTTTTAAACAATCTTTATACGCTTTTATTGTTTTTTCTAATCCCAAATAAAGCGCATCAGATATAAGCGCATGACCAATAGAAACTTCTTTAAGCCATGGTATGTTCATGTACAAGTAATTAAGATTTTCTAAGTTTAAATCATGTCCTGCATTAATTCCTAAACCAAGATTTTTTGCAAGTGTTGCAGCTTCTACATAAGGCTGCACAGCTTTTTCCTTATTATGCTGATACTGTTCAGCATAAGGGCCGGTATACAATTCTATCCTATCAGCACCAATTTGAGAGGCCATGCGTATCATTTCTGGTATAGGATCTACAAATATTGATGTTCTTACACCCATAGATTGAAATCTCCCAACTATATCCGTCAGAAAATCTTTGTGAATTATAGTATTCCAACCTGCATCTGAAGTGAGTGCGTCTGTAGCATCAGGTACTAGTGTTACCTGTGTTGGTCTTATTTTTCCAATAAGAGAAATAAACTCAGTATTTGGATTTCCCTCTATATTAAATTCTGTATTTACTTTAGATTGAAGATCATATACATCTGAGTATTTAATATGTCTTTGATCTGGTCTTGGGTGAATGGTTATACCTTCAGCGCCAAATTTCTGGCAGTCAACTGCTACTTTCACTACATCAGGCATATTTCCACCCCTAGAATTTCTAAGAGTAGCAACCTTATTTATATTTACACTAAGTTTCGTCATATATTAATTACAAACAATTTGATACAAAGTGGGTGGCTCCAATTAAAATTTAAAAATAAAGAACTGCAAGGAGTTTCAAATACACAAAATTTCACCATCTTTGTAATACTGGTACAAAAGTAATACGAAATAACCATTTTCTCAATGTCAACGAAAGAATTTATCAATAATCAGGTTGAAAAGTTATTAAAACCCTTAGCTCTTGAGCAATTCACAGAGCTTTCGGAAAACGAGAACTCTCTGATAATTCTGGAGATTCCTTCAAAAGATTACTTCTTAACAGAAATTGCAAGAATCGTTGAAAGCAATAATGCTCATGTTATTGCTTTATCCGTTTTCCCTATTTCTGGAAATGCAGAATTGCTTGTTTCATTAAAACTCGATATTTCTGATTTAACTTCAGTCTTGAGAAGCTTCGAGAGGTTTAACTACAAGGTGGTTTATTATTATATGAAAGAGGGCGAAGTCACCGATATTCAAAAAGAAAGATTGGACGAGTTGTTGTATTACCTTGACATGTAGAAATGATTAGCTAATTTATTTTAATTCATAAAGATATTCCTTATTATATGAAGTTTGCGCTTTTTGGAAGTATGTTTCCCGACAGGACCGCGAAGGCGGAAGAACAGATTCTAGGTGTGTGTGAATCAATTTTAAGACATGGAGGAAAATTATGTCTCACAGAAAATTTCTTCCTTACGTTACCACTTTATATAAAACAAAAACTAGAAAACGTATGTGAACTAGTAGAAGTGTTACCTAAAGTTGACATGGCAGTAAGCGTAGGTGGTGACGGTACTTTTTTGCGAACTGCAACAACAGTAGGAAATACTGGTATTCCTGTCTTAGGTATAAATACCGGTAGACTGGGATTTTTGGCAGCTATCAACTATTCTGATGTTGATGAAACATTGAAAGAGGTGATGGACAGGAATTATAGGGAAGAGGAAAGAACATTGCTAAAAATGTCTACTAATGAAACTTTTCCTCCCGAACACTTTAATACAAACGCTTTAAATGAAATTGCTCTGCTCAAGCAAGATACAGCATCTATGCTTTCAATTCATGCTTATATAAATAACGACTATTTAACCTCATATCAAGCAGATGGTCTTATTATTTCCACTCCTACTGGTTCAACAGCATATTCATTAAGTATCGGAGGATCAATTCTTTCTCCAACTACTCCTAGTATAATATTATCAGCAATTGCTCCCCATAATCTAACTTCTCGTTCATTAGTTGTTGACGACAGTAGTATAATATCATTAAAAGTAGAGAGTCGGAGTCACACGTTTTTAGTATCAGTTGATGGGCAGTCTCGAGTACTAGATGAAACTGTAAGCATTCAAATTCGGAAAGCCGACTATACATTACGTGTGGTGAAAAGGGTAGGGCGCACTTTTTATGAAACCCTACGCGATAAACTCATGTGGGGCGCCGATGTCAGAAAACAGCAGAAATAATTAATTGATAAATTAATTAATTATCGACTAAGTTATCTATTTCATCCATTATTATTTTGCTTGTCATTCTCGTATGGGAACCATTTTTCGAGTCCTTTAATCATAAGGAAAAATATAAACATAAAAATGAATATTCCCACTATTCCGATTAATGCTATAAAAAGTGCAGCTTCTATTGTTGTACTCATATTATATTCTTTAATTTACGAGACTAGTATATTTTTTTCCTATCACCCAAGCAATGGAACTAAAGTTAATATAATACCTCCCGCTACCACTGATCCAATTTGACCACCAACATTAGCACTAATTGCTGGCATAAGTAAATAGTTGTATGGATCTTCTTTTTGTCCCATTTGATGAATCACCCTAGCCGACATAGGGAATGCTGATATTCCGCATGCACCAATCATAGGATTAATTTTATTGTCCTCTTTTCTAAATATGTTTAGAAATTTAGCGAAGATAACACCACCAAATGTATCAAAAACAAATGCAAAGAGTCCCAAGCCAATTATAATTAGTGTATCAACTCTTATAAATCTGTCTGCTGTCATTGTACTTGCAATTGTTATTCCAAGTAAAATTGTTACCAAGCTCGAGAGTTCATTTTGTGCAGACAGCGATAGTTTATTTAATACACCACATTCTCTAATTAAGTTGCCAAACATTAAGAACCCAACAAGAGCAAGTGATGATGGTGCAATTAGGCCTGCTGTAATAGTTATAACTATAGGAAAAGCTATTAGAGCTTTCTTAGATATTTGTCTATTAGCGTCAGTTTTCATTCTTATTAAACGCTCTTTTCTAGAAGTCAGCAGTTTTATAACAGGAGGTTGTATAATAGGCACCAAAGCCATATAAGAGTATGCAGCAACTGATATAGGTCCAAGCATGTGAGGTGCAAATCTAGAAGCCACAACTATTGAAGTTGGACCATCTGCAGCGCCTATAATTCCAATAGAAGCAGCTTCTCGGATATCATATCCGAGAAGTGCTGCTAATACCATTGTCATAAATATACCGAATTGAGCAGCTGCTCCAAATAAAAGCAGTGAGGGATTGCGAAAGAGCGAAGAAAAATCTATCATAGCCCCTATCGCGATAAAAATCAGTAGTGGAAATATTTCTGTTGCAATACCTGCATCAAAGAAGATGTTTAGCACACCTTCTAGAGCTTCACCTGTTGCAGGGTCAATCTGAGTAATAGCCGAAGACAGAGGAATATTCACTAATATTGCTCCAAATCCCATTGGAAGTAGTAGCGTTGGTTCGTATTTTTTAGCAATTGCTAAATAAATAAGAGTAACACCCACACCAATCATTATCAAATGTTGCCATGTCATTCCTGATATAGCAGGTAGCAGTTGCTCTAATTCCATATTAGATAACTATTAAATAAATCAATAAAGGAAACCAAGCATTAACCCTGCCGCTATAGCGGATGCTATAACACCTGCAACGTTTGGTCCCATTGCATGCATCAATAAATGGTTGGTAGAGTCATATTCAAGCCCAACAACCTGAGACATTCTAGCAGATCCTGGAACTGCGGATACTCCTGCATTACCAATTAATGGGTTAATCTTATTTTCTTTCTTTAAGAACATATTCATGAGCTTAACGAAAAGTACACCTGCACAGGTTGCAATAATAAATGCCAACGCTCCTAGCATAAATATTTTAATAGAAGCCGCTGTTAAGAATGTCGATGCCTGAGTAGCAACACCTACCATTAATCCTAATAGAATAGTTACTATATCAACCATCGGACCTCTTGCAGTTTCAGCCAAACGTCTTGTAAC